>DATCWZ010000517.1:0-2970 GCA_036566065.1 Streptomyces sp.
AGGAAGATCCCCCGCCCGGTGGTGTCGATGCTGTAGTTGCGGGCCACGTCGAAACGGCCGTGGCCGTCGTACCGCAGCCGGTCCCTGACGGGCGCCAGGAAGGCCGGTTCGGTGTACCGGTAGCCGGTGGCGAGGATCAGGCCCTCGGTGATCAGCTCGTAGTCCCTGCCCTGCTCCTCCTGGCGCAGCCCCAGCGTGTAGGTCCCACTCGTCTCGTCGTAACTCGCTTCGTTCAGCGCCGAGTTGGTCAGCAGCCGGGTGGGCACGGGGCCGGGCAGGTTCTTCTGGTAGAGCAGGTCGAAGATGGCGTCGATCAGCGCGCCGTCGATGCCCTTGAAGAGGCCCTTCTGCCCGGACTCCAGCCGGTAGCGGGTGGTCTCGGGCAGGGCGTGGAAGTAGTCCGCGTACTCGGGCGAGGTCATCTCCAGCGTCAGCTTGGTGTACTCCAGCGGGAAGAACCGGGGCGAGCGGGTCACCCAGTTCAGCCGGTAGCCGTGCGTGTCGATCTCGGAGAGCAGGTCGTAGTAGATCTCCGCCGCGCTCTGCCCGCTGCCCACCAGGGTGATCGACTTCTTGGCCCGGAGCGCCGCCCTCGCCTCCAGATAGCGGGAGTTGTGCAGCCAGTCGCCGCCCAGGTCCCGGCAGGCTTCCGGGATGTATGGCGGGGTACCGGTGCCCAGGACCAGGTGCGGGGCGCGGTAGGCGCTGTCGGCGGTGTGGACGGTGTACAGGCCGTCGCCCTCGTCGTAGGTAACCGACTGAACGGTTTGGTTGAACCTGATACTGGTCAGTTCGGCCGCCGCCCAGCGGCAGTAGTCGTTGTACTCGGTACGCAGTGGGTAGAAGTTCTCCCTGATGTAGAACGAGTACAGTCGGCCCCGCTCCTTCAGATAATTCAGAAAGGAGTACGGCGATGTCGGATCGGCCATCGTGACGAGATCCGACATGAACGGCGTCTGGAGATGGGCGCCCTCCAGGAACATTCCCGCGTGCCATGCGAAGTCCGGCTTGGATTCCAGGAACACCCCGTTCAGTTGGCCGATCGGCTCGGTCAGACAGGCCAGCCCCAGATTGAACGGGCCGAGCCCGATCCCGATGAAGTCGACGGGGGAGGAGGGCCGTTCAGGAAGCGCGGTCAAGGGAGTCTCCCAGGTACTGCTCGGCGTGGCCGGCGATCAGATCGAGGACCGCGGTGATGTCCCGCGCGGTCGTTTCGGGGTTGAGCAGGGTGAATTTCAGGTACTGGCGTCCGCCGACCTTCGTACCGGCGACCACGGCCTCGCCGGAGGCGAACAGGGCCGTACGGGCGTGCAGATTGGCCCGGTCGGTCTCGGCGGGATCGCTGATGTCGGCGGGGATGTAGCGGAAGACGAGCGTGGACAACTGCGGCTCGGTGACGACGTCGAAGCGCGGGTCGGCCACCAGCAGCCGCCACGCCTCCGCTGCCAGGTCACAGACCTGGCCGAAGAGCTCGCCCACGCCCTGCGCGCCCATCACGCGCAGCGTCATCCACAGTTTCAGCGCGTCGAATCTGCGGGTGGTCTGCAGCGACTTGTCCACTTGATTGGGTACGTGTTCCCGCGCCGCCCGCAGTGGGTTGAGATAGTCCGCGTGATACGTGGCGTGGCGCAGGGTGGACCGGTCCCGGACCAGTACGGCCGATGAACTCACCGGCTGGAAGAAGGCCTTGTGGTAATCCACGGTGACCGAGTCGGCCCGCTCGATGCCCGCGAGCAGCGCGCGGCGCCCGGGGGACACAAGCAGGCCGCAGCCGTACGCGGCGTCGATGTGCAGCCAGGTGGAGAAGCGCTCGCACAGCGCGGCGATCTCGGGCAGCGGGTCGATGGAGCCGAAGTCCGTGGTGCCCGCGGTGGCGACGACCGCCATCGGGACCGCCCCCTCGGCGACGCAGTTCTCCAGCGCGCGGGCGAGTGCCGCGGTCCGCATACGCTTGTCGCGGTCGACGGGCACACAGACGACGGAATCGGGGCCCAGGCCCAGGAGTTTCGCCGACTTCTGGACGCTGAAGTGGCTGCACTCCGAGGTGAGGACCCGCAGCCGGGTGAAGTGCTCGGCCCGCGTTTTGGCCTCCTCGCGGGCCAGCAGCAGGGCCTGGAGGTTGGACTGCGTACCGCCGCTGGTGAAGATGCCGTCCGCCGCCGGGCCGAGACCGATGCGGGCCGCCGTCCAGTCGATCAGCCGGCGTTCGATGAGCGTGCCGCCCGCGCTCTGGTCCCAGGTGTCCAGGGAGGAGTTGACGGCCGAGAGCACGGCCTCGCCGAGGACGGCGGGGATGACGACCGGGCAGTTGAGATGGCCCAGATAGCGGGGGTGGTGGAAGTAGACGGCGTCGCGGAGATACACCTGCTCCAGTTCGTCCAGGGCGGCCGCCCCGTCGCCCAGCGGCCGGTCGAGGTCGATCGCGTCGATGACCGGGGTGAGCTCGTCGACACTGATTCCGCTGAACGGCCGCTCAGTCGCGGCGAGTCTGGCCGCGACCCGTTCGACTCCCGCGGTGACGGAGCGCCGGTAGTGCTCCGCGGTGGTGTCGTTGAGCAGGTGCGAACGCATAAAGGGGTCCTCCCGGGTCAGGGGAACGCCATCGGAGCCCTCCGGGCAGAAAAAAGGGAAGCGAGAGCCGCGATGTCGAAGTTAGGTTAGCCTAACCTAACTTTTCTCGCGTTATTCCCTCGCCCCCCACGGAGCATGGAAGTTGTCCGGATTACGCCGCGCCTGTGGCCGCCTCATCGCTCTCGGCCGCCGCCCGCACCTGCTCCTCGCTGAGCCCGCGCCGCCAGTAGCCGACGAACGTCACCCGCCCGCGGTCGAACCCGCGTTCCCGTACGAGATGGCGGCGCACCTCCCGTACGGCGGACGACTCGCCCGCGATCCAGGCGTACGGAGTGCCCTCGGGCAGTACGGCGGCACGCACAGCCTCCACAGCGGGCGGCGCCGCCTCGTCCCGTACGA
>DATCWZ010000852.1:0-3195 GCA_036566065.1 Streptomyces sp.
GGGACAGCCCGCGCCGCGCACCCCGCACCGCGCGGGGCGGCCCGGCGGGCACGGCATGTTTATCGTGCAGCGGCTCTGCCTGGACTGGGGCGTTACGCGTACGCCGCACGAGCCGGGCAAAACCGTCTGGGCGGAGCTCGCCGCACCCTGAGCGGGCTGGGCGCTTAACGGACGCCGCCCATCAGCGCCTTGACCTTCCCGCGGTACGTGAAGATCGCCACCCCCGCCGCCACAGCGAGCGCCGCCTGGAGAGCGACCACCCCGGTGCCGTTCAGCTCGACCCCCGCGATGGACAGCAGCCCCGTGGTGCAGTCCCCCGCGGTGACGGCCAGGAACCAGACACCCATCATCTGGCTCGCGTACTTGGCCGGAGCCATCTTCGTGGTGACGGACAGCCCAACCGGTGACAGCGTCAGTTCCGCGATGGTCTGTACGAAATAGATCGCCCCCAGCCACAGCACGGCGGCCTTGTGGCCGTCGCCCGCGATCGTCAGCGGCAGCAGGAAGAGGAAGAACGACGCGCCGATCAGCACCAGACCCGAGCTGAACTTCACAATCGTGCTCGGCTCCTTGCCCCGCCGGTTCAGCGCCATCCAGAATCCGGCGAAGACCGGGGCCAGCGCCATGATCAGGACCGGGTTGACCGACTGGTACCAGGAGACCGGGAAGTCCCGGCCGAGCACCGAGTTCTCCGCCGAGGTGTCGGCGAAGATCGCCAGGGTCGAACCGCCCTGGTCGTAAATCATCCAGAAGATGGCAGCGGCCACAAAGAACCAGACGTAGCCGGACATCCTGGCCTGTTCGGTGTCGCTGAGCTCCTTGTCGCGCTTGATGCGCGTCAGGACCATCACGGGGATGACCAGACCGGCGACGGTGATCGGGACCAGCAGCCAGTTGAGCGTGTAGACGCCCGTGACGACCGTACCGAGGTAGAAGACGGCGGCGATGGCCAGCCAGATCAGGCCCTTGCGCAGGGTGGAGGCGCGTTCGGCCGCGGTCAGCGGCTTCGGTACGACGAGGCTGCGCTCGTTCAGGTGGCGCGTGCCGAGCAGGAACTGCGCCACGCCCAGCGCCATGCCGAGGGCGGCGAGCGCGAAGCCGACGTGCCAGTTCACGGTCTCACCGACCGTACCGATGACCAGCGGGGCGGCGAAGGCACCCAGGTTGATGCCCATGTAGAAGATGGTGAAACCGCCGTCGCGGCGCGGATCGTCCGGGCCGTCGTACAGGTGGCCGACCATCGTGGAGATGTTGGACTTCAGCAGGCCGGAGCCGAGCGCCACGAGACCGAGCCCCGCGAAGAAGCTGCCCTCCCAGGGCAGGGCCAGCGCCAGGTGGCCGGCCATGATGGTCGCGCCGGCGACGGCGACGGTCTTGCGCGGGCCCCAGACCCGGTCGCCGAACCATCCGCCGGGCAGGGCGAGCAGGTACACCAGCGACAGGTAGACCGAGTAGATCGCGGTCGCCGTGGCCGGGCTCATGCCGAGCCCGTCCGGAGCGATCAGGTAGAGCGGGAGAAGCGCGCGCATGCCGTAGTAGCTGAAGCGCTCCCACATCTCCGTCATGAACAGAGTGGCCAGGCCGCGGGGGTGGCCGAAGAAGGTCGGTACGGGAGCAGCCGTACTGGCCGGGTCCTTGGTCAGGCTGGACGCCATGGTCGGTCCTTGCTGGTCAGGACGCGTCGCCCGGTGAGCGGTACGCGCCCGGTGGGGGGTTGGCCTGGCGCCGGTCACGGCCGCGCTGGGATCCGGACACAAAAAGGGACCCCGGGCGCGAAACGCTGCCCAAGGGTCCTTCAGTGGTGCAACAGGCGTCGAGTAACCATACGACACGACACGGGGGGATATGGAAGGACTTGAGAGGCGAATCACAGGCAACGAAGAAGATTGGTTCATACATTCGAAGGGAGTATCCGGTTTATTTCACTGAACGCCAGGGCTTGATGATCACCCCCCGTCGGACCCTCCGCGCGGACTACCATCGGTTCATGACCCGTGTACTGCTCGCCGAGGACGACGCATCCATCTCCGAGCCACTGGCCCGCGCCCTGCGTCGTGAGGGATACGAGGTCGAGGTCCGCGAGGACGGTCCGACCGCGCTCGACGCCGGACTCCAGGGCGGCATCGACCTGGTCGTACTCGACCTGGGACTGCCCGGAATGGACGGTCTCGAAGTCGCCAGGCGGCTGCGCGCCGACGGTCAGACCGTGCCGATCCTGGTGCTGACCGCCCGCGCCGACGAGGTCGACACGGTGGTCGGTCTCGACGCCGGAGCCGACGACTACGTCACCAAGCCGTTCCGCCTGGCCGAACTCCTGGCCCGGGTCCGCGCCCTGCTGCGCCGCGGTGCGTCCGAGACGTCCCCGCAGCCCGCCACCCACGGCGTCAGGATCGACGTCGAGTCGCACAGGGCCTGGATGGGCGAGGAGGAACTCCAGCTCACCGCCAAGGAGTTCGACCTGCTACGGGTCCTCGTCCGGGACGCCGGCCGGGTGGTCACCCGCGACCAGTTGATGCGCGAGGTCTGGGACACCACCTGGTGGTCCTCCACCAAGACGCTCGACATGCACATCTCCTGGCTCCGCAAGAAGCTCGGCGACGACGCGGCCAACCCCCGCTACATCGCCACCGTCCGGGGCGTCGGCTTCCGGTTCGAGAAGAGCTGACGTACAGAAAACACTCATGCGCCGTCGACTGATCAATTCCACTCTCGCCGTCGTGCTCGTGGTGATCGCCGTCTTCGGCGTCTCCCTCGTCATCGTCGAGACCCGCACCATCAGCAACAGCGCCCAGGAGAGCGTCGACTCCGAGGCGCTGCGGCTGATCAACGTCGTCGAGAGCCGGCTGCTGGGCGAGGAGCGCATCAACCCCCGCGTACTGGCCGAGCAGGTCGACACCAGCCGCTACGCACGCGTCGAGATCCCCGGCCGCGCCCCCCTCGAAGTCGGCGAGCGCCCCACCGGCGGCGTCATCCGCAGTACGGCGCACGGGGAGCGGGGCGAAGAGGTCACCGTCGAGGAGTCCCGCTCCGCCGTCACCCGTGAGGTCGGCAGGACCCTGCTGATCATCGGTGCGGTGGCGCTGCTCGCGATCATCTCCGCCGTGCTTCTTGCCGTACGGCAGGCGAACAAGCTGACCTCGCCGCTCACCGACCTCGCCGAGACCGCCGAACGTCTCGGCTCCGGCGATCCGCGCC
>DATCWZ010000310.1:0-5369 GCA_036566065.1 Streptomyces sp.
TCGAACAACTCGACGAACGTGAGCGCAGCATCGTACGCATGCGATTCGGCCAGGAGATGACGCAGTCGCAGATCGGCGCGGAACTGGGTGTCTCCCAGATGCATGTCTCACGGCTGCTCGCAAGGATCGTGCGGCGGCTGCGCATCGGGATGTGCGTCGAGGCCTGAGCCGCGGCCCCCGGGCCCCCGGTCACATATGCTTCCAGGCGTTACGGCGGCGGGTGATCCGCGCCGTCGGTCCGAGGGGGTGGAGTGCCGTGGTCGAATTGCCCGTGGGCGAGCCGGCGCGCCCCGCGGACTCCGCGTCCATCCCCGCGCAGGGCCTGCTTCCGGCCACCGGCCGCTCCGTCTGGAACGTGGACGCGGCGGTCCTGCTGGTCGAGGACGACTCCGGCGACGCGCTCCTGGTCGAGGAGATGCTCGCCGACAGCGAGCTGGACTCCGCGCTCACCTGGTGCAAGACGCTGGCCGAAGCGCGCCGGTTCCTGCTCACCTGTGACACACCCGTGTGCGTACTGCTCGATCTGCATCTTCCCGATGTGCACGGGCTCGACGCCGTCACGCAGCTCGTCGAGTCCGCCCCGGACGCCGCCGTTGTCGTCCTCACCGGGCTCGCGGAGGCCGACACGGGGCTCTCGGCGGTGGCGACCGGTGCGCAGGACTATCTGGTCAAGGGCAGGCTCGATCCGGAGGCGCTGGGCCGTGCGGTCCGCTACGCCCTCCAGCGCAAGCAGGTCGAACGCGCGGCCGCCGCACTGAGGTCCAACCGGCTGATCGCCCAGGAGAACGCGCGGCTCGAACGCGGGCTGCTGCCGGTACCGCTGCTGCGTGACGACCGGTTCGAGGCGGTCGCGCGCTACGAGCCGGGGCGCGCGCACGGGCTGCTGAGCGGTGACTTCTACGACGTGGTGCAGACGGCCGACGGCACGGTGCACGCGGTGATCGGCGATGTGTCGGGGCACGGGGCGGCGGAGGCGGCGCTGGGGGTGTGTCTGCGGGTGGCCTGGCGCACCGCTGTGCTGTGCGGTACGGGCCAACTGGAGCAGATAGGGCTCCTGGAGGAGATCCTGGTCGCCGAGCGGTCCGATCCCCATGTGTTCGCCACGGTGACCTCGCTGGTCTTCCCGCCGGACGGAAGCCGCGTCCGGGTGGTACGGGCGGGGCACCCCGGACTGCTGCTGCGGCGCGGCACGGGCGTGTCCTGGGTGGAGCCGGAGGGCGGTATGGCGCTGGGGCTGCTGCCGGGCACGGGCCAGTGGACGGCGAGTGACCTTCCGCTGGACCCGGACAGCCGGGTGGTGCTGTTCACCGACGGGCTGTTCGAGGGGCGCGACGGGCCGGGTTCCCGGCTGGGCGAGGAGGGCCTGCTGTCGATGGCCGGGCGCTGCGGCGAGCTGGCGGCCCGTGCGTACATCGACGCGCTGGTGGCCGGGGCGGCCGAGGGGGCGTCCCCCTACGGCGGCCTGGCGGACGATGTCGCCGTCCTGCATCTGGGCTGGCGAAGGCCGTGCCATGAGCCGTGAGGACACGGCCGGTGCTCCGGCTGCGTCGGGCCTGCTCGCCCGGCTGTCCGTCCAGAACTGGGTTCATCTGATCCTGGCGGGTTTCGTCCTCGTGGTGTGCGGCTGTCTGGTCGTCGGCGGGATCGTGATGTCCCGGATCTCGGACCGCACCACGGATCTGGTGGACCGGATCCAGCCCGCCCGCGCCTCCTCGTACCAACTGCAGAATTCGCTGCTCGACCAGGAGACCGGCGTCCGGGGCTTCGCGCTCACGCGTGACGACACCTTCCTGGAGCCGTACGACGCGGGGCGGCGGGCCGAACGGATCATGCTGGCGCGGGTGCGTGTGCTGGTCGGGGACGAGCAGCCGTTCGCCGGGGATCTGGACCGTATCGAGGAAGCCTCGCAGGAGTGGCGGACGGTCCGGGCGGAGCCGCTGATCGCGACCGTCCGCAGCGGCGGCCCGGCCGGTGAGTCGTCGAGCCCGCTGCGGCGCAGCAAGTCCCAGTTCGACAACACGCTGCGGCACTTGTACACGGCCCAGCAGGCCCATCTGGACACCGCGCGCGATGTGGCCAGGGTCGAGCTTGACAACGCGCGGACCACCCGCGACCGGGTGCTGGTGGCCCTGCTGCTCGGCTTCGTCCTGGCGGTGGTCTCGCTGAGTCTGCTGTTGCACCGCATGGTGGGCCGCCCGCTGAACGCGCTGAGCGGTGCCTCGGACAACGTCCGTGCGGGGGCGTTCGGCAGCCGGATAGAGGTCGGCGGGCCGTCGGACGTACGAGCGGTCGCCGCGGCGGTCGAGGACATGCGGCGGCGCCTGGTGGACGAACTCGCCGAGTCCCGGGAGCGCGAGACGCTGCTGGCCGAGCAGACGGAGGAGCTGCGCAGGTCCAACGCGGAGCTCGAACAGTTCGCGTATGTCGCCTCGCACGACCTGCAGGAGCCGCTGCGCAAGGTGGCGTCGTTCTGCGCGCTCCTTGACAAGCGGTACGGCACGCGGCTGGACGAGCGCGCCAGGCAGTACATCGACTTCGCCGTCGACGGCGCCGAGCGGATGCAGGTGCTCATCAACGACCTGCTGAGGTTCTCCCGGGTGGGCAGGGTGCACGAGGGCTGGAAGCCGGTCGATCTCGGCCGGGCCCTGGACCGCGCGCTGACCAATCTCACCCTGGCACTCGAGGAGTCGGGCGCCGTCGTCGTACGCGAGGACCCGCTGCCCGAGCTGCTCGGTGACACGACGACGCTCACCATGGTCTGGCAGAACCTGATCGGGAACGCGGTCAAGTTCCGCCGGCCGGACGTGCCGTGCCGGGTCGCCGTCGGCTGTGTCCGGGAGGGCGACGACTGGCATCTGACGGTGACGGACAACGGTATAGGGATCGCGCCGGAGTTCGGGGAGAAGGTGTTCGTCATCTTCCAGCGGCTGCACGCGCGGGACGCGTACGAGGGGACGGGCATAGGGCTGTCCCTGTGCCGGAAGATCATCGAATTCCACGGCGGCAGGATCTGGCTGGATCCGGACACCGCCGAGGGTGCGCGTATTCACTTCATGCTTCCGGTCAGTCCCGAAGCGCCAACGCACACCACGGCGGAGCTGCTGGACCCGGCGCTGCTCGGCCCGCAGGCGGGAGAATCGCCGTGAGATTCCCGGCCGCGGCCCAATCCTTTCGGCGCCGTGGTCCGGCCGCACCGGCGTGCGTAAGATCTGGAGAGATCTCCCGGAGTGGGATCTCTCGACGCGGGTAGACGAACGGCGAGATAAGGTCTGCGACCTCCCCTGCGGCGCCTTGGCTGGAGCACATGAATGATCAGGCCGCCTCATGGCCGGACGACCCCGGACGGGGTCCCCGGCTGACCGAGGTACTGCACACCGCCGAGGTGTTCGACGGAGCGCCGGGATGCATAGCCCAGGCCCGCGCGCTCGCCGACCGCTTTCTGGCCAGGCTGGTGGCCGAGTGGCTCGCGGTCGTCGGTGAGCACACCCGCAGCGATCTGATGCTGGCGGTGAGCGAGCTGATCACCAATGCCGACCGCTACAGCCATGGCCCGTATCTGCTGGAACTCGAGGGCACGGCACGGAGCATCAGTGTCACGGTGTACGACAGCAGCACGTCGCTGCCCGTCCTGTACTCGCCCGACCCCGCCCGTCTCGGCGGCCACGGGATGGAGATCGTCGTAGCCCTGTGCGACCGGCTGACCGCCGAGCGCGTGCCCGTCGGGAAGCGCATCAGGGCGGAGTTCCAACTCAGCACGTAGGGGCCGCTTGTGACGGGGGCTCCGGCGGGGGCGCGCCCGGTCCGCCGCCCCCGCGGAATGTTGTCAAGTGGCGAGGATTACTTCTATCGTTGGTGCGTACTTCCGCCGCGAGCAGGAACGGAGCGAGGCCGACCCGTCCGGCAGCACGGCGCCCCTGTCCGCCCAGAGCAGCCCGAGGTGCTTTGCGTGCTTCCCCCGTCGTCGTCCAGTGCAGGCAAGGCAGTGAGCATCGTCTCCAGACAGCAGGGCGGGGCGCTGGTCCTCGCGGTCACGGGCGATCTCGACCTGGACACCGTGCCTCCGCTCGGCAAGGCGATGGAGTCGGCCGCGAAGGCCGGCGGCGGGCCGGTCGTCGTCGATCTCTCCGGGGTGGCGTTCGCGGACTCGACGACGGTGAACGTCCTGCTTCAGGGACAGGGCGCGCTGGGTCCCCGGCTGCGGCTTGCCGCCCCGTCCGGCTTCATGCGGCGGCTCATCGGCGTGATCGGGCTCGACAGCGCGGTTCCCGTCTTCGCGACGGTCGACGAGGCCATCGCCGCCCCGCTCGCCGGCTGACCTTCGGATACCCGGTGTGTCCGGTGCCGAGCCGACGGTGTCCGGCCCGCCCATCTTCTGAGGCCTGGGGCGAGGAGGACTACCGTCGGGAGGAGGACGTCGACGTGATGTCCGTACTACCGGAGCAGTACGCCGAATCGCCGTCTCAGGGACGACGACGGATCGGCCCTGACGGGACATCGTGGTGTACATGAGTTCCCTCGCGCTGTCTGTGCTTCTGTCACTGGTCTCCGCGGTCGCCTATGCGGCCGGGGCGATCGTCCAGGAGCGCGTCGCCGCGGCCGGTGACGGCCGCTCGTACGCACCTCTGCGCAATCCCGTCTGGTGGGTGGCGGTAGCGCTCAACGGTGTGGGCGCGGCACTGCATGTGATCGCTCTGGCCTACGGTCCGCTGAGCCTGGTCCAGCCGCTCGGCGCCCTGACGATCGTCTTCGCCCTGCCGATGGCGGCCCTGTTCGTCGGCCGCAGGCCGGGCGCGACGGCCTGGCGCGGGGCGCTCATGGCCACGGTCGGCCTGGCCGGGCTGCTGGCACTCACGGGTGACGTGGAGCCGCGCGCGCTGGGCGCCGCCCAGCAGTTGATGCTGGCGACGGTGACGTTCGGCGCGGTGGCGGCGGTGTGCGTGGCGGCGCGGGGCCTGGGCCGTCCGATGGCGCGGAGTGTGGTGCTGGCGACGGGCGCGGGGGTGGCGTTCGGTATGGCTTCGGTGTTCACCAAGACCGTGGCCGTGGCCTGGACCTCCGGTTCGGTCGGTTCGGGACTGCCGACGCTGCTGGTGATCGCGGGTCTCGCGGCGGCGGGCCTGCTGCTGTCCCAGGCGGCGTACCGGGGGGCGGGCCTGGCCGCACCACTGGCGATCGTGACCGTGGTCAACCCGGTCGTCGCGGCGGCGGTGGGCATCTCGCTGTTCGGTGAGCAGTTCCGTTACGGCACGACGGGCACGGTGCTCGCGCTCCTCTCCGGGATGGTGGCGGCGGGCGGCCTGGTCCTGCTGACGACGCGGCGTCTGGCGGCGGAACGGCTGGCGGTGGAGCGGCAGGCGGCCGGGGCGGGC
>DATCWZ010000868.1:0-2273 GCA_036566065.1 Streptomyces sp.
CCTGCATGAAATAGCCGTGCCGTCGGCGCAAACGACGCCGACGGCACGGCATTGACGCCATACACACGCCGGACCCCCGCTACCACCAAGCAGACCTGGGGCCCGGCCACACAGAAAGACGCCAATGCATACTCTGGCACAAACCAGCGGTCCCATGTCCGCATCCGCGGCCTCCGCGGACAACCGCAACGCGTTCTACGGCACGTACGTCCGCGACTGGATCGCCCTGTGCGACGGCATGCGCGACGCCGACGTACGCGGCTATCTGATCCTCCGGTCCCTGGTGTTCGAGGGCAAGGGCGTCAAGAACCGTGTACGGGTCCTGACGCCGGCCGAGCTGTGCGAGCTCATCCCCGGGCCGAACGGGAAGCCGTCCAGCCTCAGCCGCGTCCGCGAACTGCTGCGCCGCCTGTCGGCCGTCGGACTCGTCACCACTCCCGAGGGAGGGCCGGTCACCACGTCGTCCAGCGCGAAGGCGCAGGACCGGCCCCTCCGTATCAAGATCCATGACCAGCCCGCGAACGGCTTCGAGCCCGCGTGGCCGAACACCGAGGAGAAGCTGGCCTCCGTCCGCCCGGCGACGGGGCGCACCGCAGCGGCCGGCCAGGATCCCGGCCGCGACGACGCTGGTTGGAATTCTGACCAGCCTGGTTGGAATTCCAACCGGTTTGGTCAGAATTCCAACCAGGAACCCGGCACTGACCTGGGCAAACGCGCCCCGTACTGCTCCTCTTTCCCTTCTGCCTCTTCAACTACTGGGGGATCGGTGGCTGACGCCGTAGGCAAAAATGCGGGTGGTTTCGCGCGTGCGAGCGACCGGGCCGAGGGCGGCTCCGCCGCGTACGACAAGCCGAACATCCCCGCCCAGCGCAAGGCCACACAGTCCCCGCGACCGGCCACGGTGAAAACCCGGCCCCGCCAAGAGGCCCCCGGCTTCGACATGGTGAGGGCCGCCATCCCTATCGCGGTCGCCCGGCCCGGCACGCGCCTGTACCCGCACCTGCATCGGGCGATCAACGACCTGCTGCTGGCGAATCCGGCGGCGGGCGTTCCTCGCCGGACCCCGGAGCAGGTGATCGCCCGCATCAACCGCCGCTGGTACGGCGAGAACGCCGAGGAACGCGCGGCGGCCGACTACCGCGGCTGCGACCGCTGTACGGCCTCCGGCTGCGACGCTCCCCGCCGCAGCGAGGCGAACCCGTACGGCTGCGACCGGATCAAGAACCGCTGCGCGTGGCTGATGGAGGCCATCCTCGCCCAGGACTGCCCGGACCCCAGGTGCGAGGACGGCGAGATCATCGGTAGCGGCGAGCCGTGCCGGGACTGCCAGGAGCGCAGGGCCGACGAGCACAGAGCACGGCAGGCCGTCGCCGGAGCCAGGGCCCGGCTGGAGGCCGAAACCGAAGCGCTGCAGGCGGCACGCGCGGCCGCCGACGAGTGGGAGGCCACCCGCACCGCCGAGGAACACCGCATCCGCACCCGCCTCGGCCGGGCCGGGGTATGGGGCGTGAAGCTCGACCACCATATCGCCCAGCACATGTCAGGCTGGCGAGACCGAAACCCAAAGCCCACCGGCAACCCCCTGCCCCCCGCCCACCAAGAACGCCGGGATCACAGGACACCGGGGGCTGAGCGATGAGGTGAGCGCGGCTGTGCGAGGGCTGCTCGAAGCGGCTGTCCGCGAGCAGGACGCGGAGGAACTGGTCGCGGTGTCCTGCATTGCGGACGGGCCCGATGCCTGGTTCGCTGAGCTGGTGCTGGCGCACGGGGGGCGCCTCGAAGCCGTCGTCCCAGCAACCGCGTACCGGGAGAGTCTGTCCGAGACGCATTGGCCCCTGTACGACGAATTGATGTCCCGGGCCTGTGAGGTCCACGAGACCGGCATGACAGTCTCGGACTCGGCCGCGCACATGGCAGGCAGCGAGATCGTCGTCGGCCTCGCGGACCAGCTCTTCGCGGTATGGGACGGCAAGCCCGCGTGGGGATACGGCGGCACAGCCGATGTCGTCGCCCACGCCGAACGATCCGGCCTCCCCGTACGAATCCTGTGGCCGGAGGGAGCCGACCGCTGAGCGCTCACCACCGAGGCCCCGTTCCCCTGGCACAGGGCTTCGGCCGAACCCACCCCAGGGAGGCGTTTGCCCAGGTCATAGGCGGTATGGCTAATGGATTTCGCATGGCGGCGCGGGTCATGTAATGTTGTCCCCGCAACGCGAACAAGGCAGAAAAGCCCGAAACGCCAAGCACTCGTAGCTTAACGGATAGAGCATCTG
>DATCWZ010000873.1:0-3210 GCA_036566065.1 Streptomyces sp.
CGCGCGGACCACGACTCCCAGCAGGCCCATCTGGACTTCGACATCGAGGACATGGAGCGCGCCCAGGAGCAGGTGATCGCCCTCGGGGCCACGCCGCTGGATGTGGACGACCGGGGTGGCGAGCGCAACTTCAGGGTGTACGCGGATCCCGCGGGCCACCCCTTCTGCCTCTGCCGGCAGTGAGATGGGGCCGGTCGTTGTGCGGGCGGCCGGATGCTCGGCGATGCTGGTCGCGGGTGTTCTCTCCGGCCGTCCCGGGAGGCGTTGATGGATTCGGTCACCGCGTTGCGTCGGATCGCGTTCCTGCTGGAGCGGTCCCGGGCCGCGACCTACCGGGTGCAGGCGTTCCGCAGAGCGGCCGGTGCGGTCATGTCGATGGCCGAGGGCGAGCTCGCGGACCGGGTGGCGCACGGCTCGCTGGAGTCGGTGAGCGGGATCGGGCCCAAGACGGCACAGGTCATCCGCGAGGCGCAGGCCGGAGCGGTGCCGGGCTATCTGGCGCGGCTGGAGGACGAGGCCGCCGGGCCTCTCGCCGAGGGCGGCGGGGAACTGCGGTCCCGGCTGCGTGGCGACTGCCATACGCACTCCGACTGGTCGGACGGCGGAAGTCCGATCGAGGAGATGGCCGAAACGGCGGCGGAGCTCGGCCATGAGTGGGCCGCGCTGACCGACCACTCCCCCCGGCTGACCGTGGCCAACGGCCTGTCGCCCGAGCGTCTGCGGCGGCAACTGGCCGTGGTGGCCGAGGTCAATGAGCGGCTGGCGCCGTTCCGGCTGCTCACCGGCATCGAGTGCGACATCCTGCTGGACGGTTCGCTCGATCAGGAACCCGAGCTGCTCGATCAGCTCGATGTGGTGGTCGTGTCCGTCCATTCGAAGCTGCGCATGGACGCGCGGGAGATGACACGGCGCATGGTCGCCGCGGTGCGCGATCCGCATGCGAACGTGCTGGGTCACTGCACGGGACGTCTTCTGGCGGGCCGCGGCCGCCCGGAGTCGCAGTTCGACGCGGACGAGGTCTTCGCCGCGTGTGCCGAGTCGGGGACGGCGGTGGAGATCAACTGCCGGCCCGAGCGGCTCGATCCGCCCCGGCGGCTGCTGAACCGGGCCATGGACGCGGGTGTGCTCTTCTCCATCGATACGGACGCGCACGCCCCGGGCCAGCTCGACTGGCAGATCCTCGGCTGTGCCCGTGCGGAGGAGTGCGGGGTGCCCGCCGAGCGCGTCGTCACGTCGTGGACGGCGGACCGGCTGCTGGAGTGGACGCGCGGGGGCTCGGCCCCGTAGACCGTCCCGTGAATCGGTCAATCGGCCGCCCTCATTCGGCGTGCGGTCCGGTGGGCCGGCTGCGCAGCCGGCGTGCCATTGCCTTCAGCCGGGGATGGCCTTCGTGCAGGTCGGCGGAGTGCCGGTCGAGTTCCTCGATCAGGCGTTCGGCGCGTTTGTCGATGTCGAGTTCGTCGAGGATGCGGTCCACCTCGGCGAGCAGGGACCCGTGCAATTGCCACTGCCTCGGGTGTTCCTGGACATTCGCCAGGAGCAGATCCGCCACCCGGTCGCGGGTCGCGCGGCTGAAGGCGAGCGCCTCGGCGAGCCGGTCCTCCGCCTCCTCAGCGCCGGCGGCGAGCGGGGTAGTGATCAGCATGGCGAAGCTCTCGATGGCATCGGAAATCTGGTCGAACAGCTCCATCAGCAATGCGGCAACGTCCTCCGGAAACATCCGCTCATCGGTACGGGCCTTGGCCAGGTCGGTCAGTGACCGGGCCAGTACACGCAGGACCACCGCACAGATTTCCAGCGTGTCGAGCCCCGTACGCAGCACGATGCGGTACAGCAGCCCCTGCCGGACCCGGGGGTTGAGCCTCAGACTCTCCTCGGCCTGCCGCAGCGAGGCGTCGACGTCGACGATGTCGTGATCCAGCCGACGGGCCTCGTGCAGACGCTCGGCGGCCCACGGTACGGGGGTGTTGCCCGCGACCTCCTCACCCAGGGACCGGAGCATCCGGCCCATCCGCTCGGCCAGACCGATGATGGAGGCCCCCGCTGTCTGCACCCAGACGGGCGGTGCGAAGAGGGTGTTGAAGAGCAGCCCCACCCCCGCCCCGATCAGCGTCTCCAGTACCCGGTCCCAGGCTGTGTCGGCGACTTGGGAGACGCCGAGGACCAGCATCGCGCTGATCGCCACCTCGGGCGCGAACTCGCTCATCCGGACCATGTGCCCGATGATCAGCGACGTGAAGATCGTCAGCCCCAGGGTCCACCAGCTCAAGCCCACCAGGGCGCTGAACCCCGTCGCGATCAGTACCCCGACGACCACGGCGTACACGCGCCGGATACCTGTCCTGATGGTCGCGAAGAGCGTGACCTCGACGACGAGCAGTGCCGTGAGCGGCGCCGTCAGCGGTACCGGCTGGGGAAGAGTCGCCGATGCCACGGCGTACGAGATGACAGCCGCGGCCGTCGAGCGCAGCGTCTGCGCCGCGACGGGCTCGGTGGTGCGCCGTACGAGTTTGATCACGGGTGCGGAGACAACGGACATTCCTTGACCGTGCCCCGATCCCTCGCTTCGCAGTGCTCGGGACGGCAGGCAGCCTCCGTACGGATGTACGGAGGAGAGCCGTCCAGCATGCGCGCGCGTGCGGGTCGCACCCGACGGAGGGATGGTGGAGTCATGGCTCCTTCAGCGAATTCGCCGACGTCAGTGGACCCGCCCACCAAGACGCCGCCGACCAAGACGCCGCCGACCGAGACACCGCCGGCCGAGGGCTCCATCGCCGAAGCGCATACCGAGCGGGCGGACGGCGGCATCTGGGAGCACCCCGCGTTCTGGGCCGGGATCGTCCTGTTCGGTTCCCTGGTCTTCGCCGCCTTCTTCATCGCACGCATTTTTGGATATGGCGGATGAGCGCGCACCGGTCAACGCGCCGTGCCTCCCGCGACACGCTGAACGTGTTGCTGGAGCGGCACGGCACCACGTACGCGGCCGAAGCCGGAATCCGGCTGCGGGACACTCCTCAGCCGCTGTACCAGCTCCTCGTGCTGAGCCAACTCCTGAGTGCACGTATCCGCGCCTCGGTCGCCGTGGCCGCGGCGCGCGCCCTGTTCTCCCACGGCATGCGCACTCCGCGCCGGATGGCCGACGCGACATGGCAGCAGCGTGTCGACGCGCTCGGTGAAGGGGGTTACCGGCGCTACGACGAGCGGACCTCC
>DATCWZ010000522.1:0-5833 GCA_036566065.1 Streptomyces sp.
GGCCCCTACCGCAGATGCGGAGCGCGTTCTTCGAGGGCCTCGCGGTGCAAGCGCGACACCGGCGCGAAGCGAGTGAAGGAGGGCACCACGAGTTGGTCGGCAGGAGGTGTCAGCCGAAGAACACCTCGAACTCGTCGTAGAGCGAGGGATCCACCACCTTCGTCCTCGTACCGGTGTCGGGGAGGGGACGGCGGGCGATCCGGGTGCCCTGAAGGGCCACCATCGTGCCGAAGTCGCCATCCTTGACGGCATCCACGGCATGCAAGCCGAAGCGCGTGGCAAGCCACCGGTCGAAGGGGCTCGGAGTACCGCCGCGCTGGATGTAGCCGAGGACCGTTGTGCGTGCGTCCTTGCCGGTCCGCCGCGAGATTTCGAGGGCCAGCCACTCGCCGATGCCGGACAGCCGTACGTGGCCGTACTCGTCCAGCGATCGGTCCTTCTGGATCACCTGGCCCTCTTTGGGCACGGCCCCCTCGGCAACGACGACGATCGGCGCGTGGTTGAACGTGAATCTGCTCTGCACCCACGCACAGACCTGATCGATGTCGAACGGCCGCTCGGGGATGAGGATCGCGTTGGCGCCGCCCGCGACACCGGCGTGAAGGGCGATCCACCCGGAATGCCGCCCCATCACCTCCACCACCAGGGTCCGCATGTGCGACTCCGCGGTGGTATGGAGGCGGTCGATGGCCTCGGTCGCGACACCGACAGCCGTGTCGAAGCCAAAGGTGTAGTCGGTGCCCGGCACGTCGTTGTCGATGGTCTTGGGTACGCCGACGAGACGAAGTCCTTGACGGCTCAGCTCACCGGCTGCCCCGAGCGTGTCCTCGCCGCCTATCACGACAAGCGCGTCGATTTCGTGCGCGGCGAGAGTACCCTCGATCCGCCGCACCCCGTCCTCGTGCTGAAACGGGTTGGTGCGGGAGGAACCCAGAATGGTCCCACCAACGGGCAATATGCCCCGCACGCTCGCGATGTCCAGCGGCACGACGTTGCCCCGTAGCGCACCGAGCCAGCCGTCACGCAGGCCCACGAAGTCGAAGGCATACTCCTGTATGCCCTTGCGGACGACGCTGCGGATCACGGCATTGAGGCCGGGACAGTCACCGCCGCCGGTCAGTACTCCCACCCGCATGGCTTGTTCCCTTCTCCGCACGTGGCGTCACGGCGACACCTTGCGGCCCGCGCGGCTGCTGTGCCCTGGGAGGTGAAACCGAAGGACCTTGCGGCTCTCCTTCCATCGTGGGCCACAGTGCCCCAGCCTGCGACTCTGCGGCCTGCCCTGGTCCTACGGGCCCGCAACCATGGCCCAAGCGATGGCGAGGGTCTTCAGCCTGTTGCCCTGACCACGACCGGGATGCTCCGATGTACGCCGGTGTTCCCCGCGCTCGGCCGCTCGGCCCGGGAGAGGTGGTCACGGGGGTGAACCATGACAGGTGACAGGCAGGGTGACATACGGCACGGAACTCCGCGGAGCAATCATGGCGGTGCTCGGGACCGTCGAGGGAGACCGGGCGACCAATCCGTGTCTTCTCAATTCGCCGGCACCACAAGCACGCAGGTCTCTCCGGGCTCGATGGTCACGGTGCGATCACCGTTGGTGTCGAGGAGGGCGAGGCAGCGGCACGGCCGTGCGGTTCGCTTTCCGGGAGGCCCGGGTGCGGCGTTGCCCACGGGGGGCGGTGCACGCCTGGAGCCGCCGACCCGGCCGTCCAACGGTGTCTCCGCGCCCGGCGTGGTACACACCGAAGGCTCCCCGGCGTCCTCCCGCCCAACGCGCTGCGCGAAGCGGCAGAGTCGTGCGGTGAGCCCGCAGTGACACGCCGGCTGATCGACGCCGCGGCCCGCCGGGCGCTGCTGGACGCGGCGTCGGACGCGGACCCGTGTGGCCGTGTCGTCGGCGCACGCGGACGACACGGCCACACGGGCTTGCAATTGGGCCTGATCGACCACGCGCTTCTGCACCACGCGCCGTGCCCTGCCGCGGTTGTGCCACAGATCTGAGGTAGCGGCTCCCAGGGCCGGAGGTCTGCCTGCCAGGAACCCTCGGTCCATGACATGGATCGGTGTCCGAGACCGGACTACAGGGGGGAAGCGACCAGCAAGCAGCTGGAGGCCGTCCATGAACGCGCAAGGACCGCCCAACATGCCGCCGCGCGTGAATCCGCTGATGCGCCCGTCCGACAGATTCGAGTGGTGGTTTGGCCGCTTCCTGATCTTCCTCCTCGTCCTGGGGCTGTCGGTGGCCGCCTACAACGCGGGGATGACGGCGTACGGGGCGTCGATGCACACCGTACGGGCCCAGGCGGCGGACCGGCACGAGGTCACGGCCCGGCTGACCGCGGACGTCGAGCGGGGCGAACAGCGTGGTGAAGCAGCCGGCCCAGGTCCGATGGACCGACGCGGGCGGCGTCGTGCGGACCGGAGCCGCCCTGGTGAAGCCGGGAACGTCCAAGGGCACCGCGGTGCGCGTGTGGGTGGACCGGGCCGGAGCCGTCACCAGCCCGCCGGCGAGCGCGCTCAACGCGAAGACCACCGGGTGGCTGATGGGCTGTGGGGCGGCATTCGGTATGGCCATCGGGTCCTACGGACTCTGGGTGGGCACACGTCTGCTGCTGGATCACCGAAGGTACGCGCAGTGGGGTGCCGAGTGGGACCGGACGGAGCCGCTATGGTCCGCGCGCTTCCGCCGGTGATGGACAGCGACCGAGAGCAGCGCACCGAGGAGGCCGCACCCATGTCGGACGCGACAACCACCGATCTTCATGAGGTGACGATGGCGATGTCCTACCTGCGGGAGGGCATGACCGCCCCGGCGGCCTTCAGCCTGTTCGTCCGTGATCTGCCTCCCGAACGGGGCTTCCTGATCGCAGCCGGACTGGAGTCCCCCTGGAACACCTCGCCGGCTTCGGCGTCGGCCCCGAGGACATCGACGCCTTCGCCCGCGCGCTGCACCGGCCGCAGGGAGATTTGGAGCCGCTCCTCGGCCTGGAGTTCACCGGCCGGGTGCGGGCGGTACCGGAAGGTCGGGTCGTGCTTGCGGGCGAGCCACTGCTGGAGGTGACGGCGCCTCTCCCGCAGGCCCAACTGGTGGAGACCTATGTACTCAATCTGCTCAGCCATCAGACGGCGATCGCCTCGAAGGCCGCACGCTGCGTGCTCGCCGCGTCCGGACACCCGGTCGTGGACTTCTCCCTGCGGCGCGCTCATGGTCCGCAGGCGGGATTCCAGGCCGCTCGTCCCGGTGCGCTGACCGGTTTCGCCGCCACCAGCAGTGTGGACGCTGCCACCGCGCTGGGCATACCCGCGGCCGGCACCATGGCCCACTCCTACGTGGAGGCATTCGCATCCGAGGACGAGGCGTTCCGCGCCTTCGCCCGCCCCACCCCGGCCCGGTGACACTGCTTGTCGACACTTACGACACAGAGGAGGGCGTCCGTGTCGCGGCACGCGTTCTGCGGGACCTGGACCGCGGGCCCGGCTGCGCCGTGCGGTTGGACAGCGGCGACCTCGGCGACCTCGCCGTACGCGCACGGCGATCCTCGACCGGGCCGGTCTGCAGGACGTACGGGTCACAGTCGGCGGCGGTCTCGATGAGTACGTCGTGGACGACCTGGTGCGTTCCGGGGCACCGATCGACACGTACGCCATCGGCACGCGGGTAGGAGTGTCAGCCGACGCACCCTATCCGGACTCCGCGTACAAGATGGTCCAGTACGACGGCCGCCTGGTGATGAAGCTGTCGTCCGCGAAGGTCACCGCACCCGGTCACAGTGCCGGGCGAGGTGCGTCGCTGACCTGAGCGGCCTGCCCTCCTCAGCCCGCCGGATCCGGGCGCCGGTAGCGCCCCGTGCCACGACCTCGGAGCGGTTGAACGCGCTCACCGCCCGCGTCCGACACGGAATCGAGGAGCAGCTCGCATCACAACGATCGGTACCGACATGAAAGGGAAAGCGATGCCGCATACGGTGGAATAGAAGGTCCGTCTCCACCTCTTCGAGGACGACGACGGAGGCACGAAGGCACATCTGATGCTGGATACCGGCACCACGGAGCTCACCGGTCATGGGTCGGCGCACTGCAACCCGGCGGACGCCGATCTCACGGAGATCGGTGACGAATTGGCGGTGGGCTATGCGCTGAACGACCTGGCCAGGCAACTGCTGCACATCGCCGAACGCGACATCAGGGCAGCGGGTGCACCCCGACCGAATACGCGTGAGACCGCTGCATGGCCCCTGTGAACCCACATACCGGCCCCGTCCGGGGCCGAGTGGCGTGAAACCGAGGAGGGAACACTCATGATGCACCCCGCACGACGCACCAGCGGCACACTTCCGGCTGCCATGCGTGAGCTGGACGAGCTCCGCACCAGGGTGGACCGGCTGATGCACGCCGCCTTCACAGGTGGCGCGTGGCCTGGGCTTGGCGGGACCGAGCCCTGGTCGCCCATGGCCGACATCGAGGACACCGAGGACGCCTACCTGGTGGAACTGGAGCTGCCCGGCATGGACAAGGAGCGGATCACCGTGGAGGTCTCCGAGGGAGAGCTCGATGTCCATGGTGAGGTCAAGCAGAGGGAGCACACCGGGGCGGTCCGCAGGCAAACCCGGCGTATCGGCCAGTTCGACTACCGCGCGACGCTGCCGTCGAACGCCGACACCGAGCACATCAGCGCGGAACTGAGCAACGGCGTCCTCACGGTCACAGTCCCCAAGACCGAGAGGGGGCAGACTCAGCGCATCGAGATAACCGACTGAGCCCGGAGACCGAGAGGGTGTCCACCATGCGAGCTCACCTCGGCGACCAGATCGTCATCGAGAGCACGAAATCCGGCGCAGTCCGACGCGATGAGCACGGACGGCCCGAGACGGCTCACGCGCCTGCCGCACCGGACACCGGCACAGCGGAGGCCGCTTCCTCAAGAGGTCCTGCCGACTGGTGTGGCCGATTCCGGCGACATGGGTCGGCGGGTGGCCGGTGAGCGCCGCAGGCAGGGACTCAGTCGCGAGGCGACGATCACCGTGCGTGGATGTCGCCCGGCTACCTCGTGTACCCGTCCGCCGGGCCTGACTCACCGACTCGAACCGATCCTCCTGGCCGTCACGGCGGCTGCCCTCACCAGCGGCGGCATCGCTTGGCTCGCCGATGCCCCGAGCCTCGCCGACCTGTCCTGGGCTCTGGGCACCATGGCAGCCGTCGTCCCCGCGGTGTGGTGGGTGCTTGCGGCACTGCGGCGCGGGCAAGCGGGTGCGGACCTCATCGCCGTACTCGCACTCGGTGGCCGTGGGCGAGTACCGCATTTCGTTGGGCCCGTACTCTTCCCGTCTCGCACCTGCTTGTCCCGGCGCTAGGCCGCGCCGTGTGGTCTTCAGCGCGCGGAAGACATCAGCGGGGCGAGCTGCCGTACGGGAGCAGCCGCAACACGGGCAGAGGTGTCACTGACCGCCGCGCTCTTCTCCGTGCCGGCCCGCTCCTTGCCCGTGCGTGTCACGCGAATCCGTGAGATGGCCTGCTCCTCGTCGCCGGTGTCATCGGCCGGGTGGCGCGCAAAACCTTGGGTGAGGCTTCCATCACCGGCTCCAGGGGGTTCGGCGGCTGTCTGATCGTTCCAACCCTTCACATCCGCGACGGCTTGTGATCGTGTGCCGTCCCGACGGATTGCCGCCGGGGCAGGCCAGGGGTCGTCCGGGCCTCGCGCAACGTCCAGGACGCCGAGGAGCGGGGGGTGCCACACATACAAGGCCCTCAGCGCCGCCCCGCGCAGGACCGCCTCCTCGAATGCCACGTCGACGGCAGCCTTGGAATGCGGGATGCCGTCGACGCCGACCAC
>DATCWZ010000134.1:0-4505 GCA_036566065.1 Streptomyces sp.
AGGCGAAGCCGGCGCTCAGCCGGGACAGCAGGATGTTGAGCTGCCCGACGTCGTCGTCGGACCAGTCCCGGAGGTTGTGGGCGAACGCCTCGGTGGTCCGCCGGGTCAGCTCGACGAGCATGTCGTCGCCGGCGGGGGTCAGCCGCAGGATGCGGGACCGCTTGTCCGACGGGTCCGCGGAACGCTCGATCCAGCCGTGTTCCGCCGCGTGGGCCACGTGGCGGCTGGTCACCGACATGTTCACGGACAGCAGCTCGGCGAGTCTGCTGATCCTCATCTCGCCGTGCCGGTCCAGCAGGGTCAGCACCGCTGCCGTACCACCCGGGCACTCGACGGGAAGGACGCGGGCGAGCCCGCGTCTGACGGCTCCTATCGCGCTGAGCTGCCGGGCCAGCTCTTCGTACTGACTCCGTGCGGCCACGGATCCCCCCAGACAATGGTGCCGATATCTTGTTGCTTAGGGCAACGATAGAATCCATTGGTTGCCGCAGGCAAACGAAAGGGGGCTTGCAGAAGTAAAGGAACCCAAAAGGCTCCGTAGGGTCCCGGTCAAGCGCCCGGCGCGCGGGCTGCGGAGAAGGGTGCGGATGCCGCCGGCGGCTGGGACCGGCACCTTCCTTGTGGTACCCGGGGGTTGGGCCGTACGAGCGGGTTCGCTAGTGTCCTGGGCCATGGCACACAACCCCCACGCCCCGCAGCCGGGCCCCGAGGGCACCAATGACCCGGCGGGCAGCACCCAGATGTTCCGCGCCTTCGTAGACGAGGGCGAGCCGCAGCGCAGGCAGCAGGCCGCCGCCGCGTCGTCCGGACCGAAAGCCGGGGTGATCGCGGCCGTCCTCGGGCTCATCGTGGTCCTCGGCGCGGTGGCCTGGCTCGCCCTGAGCTGACCCCGCCCGCACGCCCGCGCCTGTACGCCGTACGGGCAACACACCGCCCGGACGCCGTAGTACGGTCGCCGGGGCGGTGGGCGTGGTGCCCCGGCGGCCGGGCGCGCGGAATCCAGGCGACGAGGCGTCAGTTCGTCATCCCCGCGCTGTCGTACACGCGGGCTCAGTCGGCGATGAGGCCCTCCCTGAGCTGGGTCAGCGTCCGGGTCAGCAGGCGCGAGACATGCATCTGCGAGATGCCGACCTGCTCGCCGATCTGCGACTGCGTCATATTGGCGAAGAAGCGCAGCATGATGATCTGGCGTTCGCGCGGGGCGAGTTTGGCCAGCAGCGGCTTCAGCGACTCGCGGTACTCGACGCCTTCCAGCGCCGCGTCCTCGTACCCCAGGCGGTCCGCGAGCGAGCCCTCGCCGCCGTCGTCCTCGGGCGACGGGGAGTCCAGCGACGAGGCGGTGTACGCGTTGCCGACGGCCAGGCCGTCGACCACTTCCTCCTCGGAGACCCCGAGCGCCTTGGCGAGCTCCGGCACGGTCGGCGAGCGGTCCAGCTTCTGGGCGAGCTCGTCGCTGGCCTTGGTGAGGGCCAGCCGCAGCTCCTGGAGCCGGCGCGGGACCCGTACCGACCACGAGGTGTCGCGGAAGAAGCGCTTGATCTCGCCCACGACCGTCGGCATCGCGAACGTCGGGAACTCCACGCCCCGTTCGCAGTCGAAGCGGTCGATCGCCTTGATCAGGCCGATCGTGCCGACCTGGACGATGTCCTCCATGGGTTCGTTCCGGCTCCTGAACCGCGCCGCCGCGTACCGCACGAGCGGGAGGTTGAGCTCGATGAGTGTGTCCCGTACGTAGGCCCGCTCCGGGCTGTCCGTCCCGTCCGGCCCCGATGCGGGACCCAGCGCGGCGAGCCGCAGGAACAGGGAGCGGGACAGGGTGCGGGTGTCGATGGCTTCCGATGAGCTGGTGAGCACGGCAGGTGCCGGTGTGCTCTTCGAGAGCGTGAGCACCTTCGAGCTGCCCTGTTCTGCGGACATGCCACCCCCTTGAGGTCGCGGACGGTCGCGGTGGCCACGACCATCGGAGGAACGCAGCCTCCACCTGAATACCGGAGGACGGGCTGCGGCAAACGCGGTTCAAGCAGAATGTCACATGTCGGCAACGCGCTGTAGTGACTTGTCGACAAGTCAGTGCCGAATCGATGCAGGAAACAGTGGGTGTGCGGCTTTTATGCCACCGGATCCAATGTTTATTGGATCTACTCGTTCCGGTTATGCCTCGATCCTGTTTGCGGATCTGAGCCGGGCGAAACTTCGGGCCAGAAGCCTTGACACGTGCATCTGGGAGACTCCCAGTTCGGCGCTGATCTGTGACTGGGTCAGATTGCCGTAGTAGCGGAGCAGCAGAATCCGCTGCTCGCGTTCCGGCAACTGGACGAGCAGGTGCCGTACGAGATCGCGGTGCTCGACCCCGGCGAGCGCGGGGTCCTCGTAGCCGAGCCGGTCCAGCAGGCCGGGCAGCCCGTCGCCCTCCTGGGCCGCTTCGAGGGAGGTCGCGTGGTACGAGCGGCCCGCCTCGATGCAGGCGAGCACTTCGTCCTCGGAGATCTTCAGTCGCGCGGCGATCTCGCCCGTGGTGGGCGAGCGGCCGTGAGCGGTCGTCAGGTCTTCGGTGGCACCGGTGACCTGGACCCAGAGCTCGTGCAGCCGCCGCGGGACGTGGACGGTCCGGACGTTGTCGCGGAAGTAGCGCTTGATCTCGCCGACGACGGTCGGCATCGCGAACGTCGGGAACTGGACGCCGCGTTCCGGATCGAACCGGTCGATGGCGTTGATCAGGCCGATGGTGCCGACCTGGACGACGTCCTCCATCGGCTCGTTGCGGCTGCGGAAGCGGGCGGCCGCGTACCGCACCAGGGGCAGGTTCGCCTCGATCAGCGCCGCCCGCACCCTGCGGTGCTCCGGGCTGCCCGGTTCGAGGTCCTTGAGCCGGCCGAACAGCACCTGGGTGAGCGCCCTGGTGTCCGCGCCCCGGGTTCTGGTCGGGGGAAGAGTGGGATCGGGTGTCTCGGTCTGGACGTCGTCGTCGGTCTGGACGTTCTGGGGCGGGACTTGAGGCGCTGCACTGGCCGGCACGGTGTCGCCACCCCTTTGCGGTCAACTACGGTCAACTCATCCGTCAAAAGCGGTCATAGCATCACAAGACATGTCCACTATGTGCAAGCACCGTATATAGCTGTGTTGAGGGGTGAGTCGGGTGAAATACGGTTTAAACACGCGGCAAAGCCCCTCTCCTGGAAGGTGAGGGGCTTGCGGTGCGAAGAGCGCGGAGGCGTCAGAACGGATAGTCGGCCATCACCCAAGTGGCGAACTCGCGCCACTGCCCCGCCGCGGCGGCGTGGGCCGGGTGCTCGACGTAGCGCTTCAGTGCGTCCGCGTCGGCGACCGCCGAATTGATGGCGAAGTCATAGGCGATCGGCCGGTCGGTGATGTTCCACGCGCACTCCCAGGAGTCCAGCTCCGGGATCTGCTCCCCGAGCCGACGGAAAGCCTCGACCCCGGCGACCACGCGCGGCTCGTCCCGCTCGACGCCGTCGTTCAGCTTGAACAGGACCAGGTGGCGGATCATGGGACTCTCCTACTTCACGAGCTCGGACATAAAGTCTCCGACGCCCTGTGCGGCGCTCGAAATGCCCTCGAACCCTACCTGGACGAGGTCGGCGGCCCGCGCGGGAGAGTTGATGATCGTGTACAGCACGAAGACCACAATCATGTAGAGCGCGATCTTCTTCGCTTGCACCACAGCCCCCGCCTCTCCAATCGATCACCTGTGCAGTCGCGTGATTGTAACGGCCCGAATAGCCGTATCCGATGGCCGTTTCCGATCACCGATGGCGCTTTTAGGGACCAATGGCCTGTCGATCGAGGTCTTTTGCCCACAGGTGCGGCTTCTGTGCGGAGCGCAGGATGGGGGATGAGCCCGGCGGAGACGGCAACCACCTGCCGGGCGAGAGGCAGGGCCCCACTGTGGGACGCCCTTTGCCGCATGTCTCCCCCGGACAGCGGCGAGGACCGACAGGCCCTGTTCTCGTCGGGGGAAGCGGTTTGTCCCCCGATGCCGCTTCCCCCGACCCCCACCCTCCCCGCACGACGAAGGAGTGGCCCCGACAGGGACCACTCCTTCGTCATGAGCGGTAGCGGTGGGATTTGAACCCACGGTGAGTTGCCCCACACTCGCTTTCGAGGCGAGCTCCTTCGGCCGCTCGGACACGCTACCGAGGGAGAGCTTAGACCATGCCGGGCCCTGGTCCGAAATCCGTTTCCCGATCCGTTTCGCGACCGGTTTCCGGCGGGCGGCCGAGGCGTCAGCGGTCGCGGAAGAAATCCGTCAGCAGCGCGGCGCAGGCGTCCGCCAGCACGCCGTGGATGACCTCCGGGCGGTGGTTGAGCCTGCGGTCCCGTACGACGTCCCAGAGCGATCCCGCGGCGCCCGCCTTCTCGTCCCGCGCCCCGTAGACCACCCGCTCGATCCGGGACTGCACGAGCGCGCCCGCGCACATCGTGCAGGGCTCCAGGGTGACGTAGAGGTCGCAATGGACCAGCCGCTCTGTCCCGATCGCCTCGGC
>DATCWZ010000674.1:0-2338 GCA_036566065.1 Streptomyces sp.
TGTACGGTGCGGACAGCGGATGAGAGCTTCGAACTGCTCGGCAGGGAAAGCGTGTTCGGCTCCGTGTCCGACTTCGTCTACCTCCCCCGTGACACCCGCGCACAGATCGCCTCCGGTGCGGGAGGCCGCTTCGCCCTGGCAGGAGCGAAGTGCGAGCGACGACTCCCCGCTCGCTACGGCCCCGCGCCGGAGGTACCCGTGGAGCTGCGCGGCTCGGGCAACTGTTCCCGCCAGATCAACAATTTCGCCGCCGCCGACACCTTCGACTGCGACCGCCTGATCGCCGTCGAGGTGCTCACGCCCGGCGGCAACTGGTCCTCGTACCCGCCCCACAAGCACGACGAGCACGACCCCGGCGTCGAGTGCGAACTGGAGGAGATCTACTACTTCGAGGTCGAGCGGAACGGCGTCGGCTACCACCGGGTGTCCCCGTCCCGCCCCGGGGGTACGGATGTCCTCGCCGAGATCCGCGACGGCGACGCCGTCCTCATCCCGGACGGCTGGCACGGCCCCTCCATCGCCCCGCCCGGCCGCACCCTGTACTACCTCAACGTGATGGCGGGCCCCGGCGAGCAGCGCGAGTGGCTGATCCGCGATCACCCCGACCACCGCTGGATCCGGTCCCTCTGGGACACCCAGCCCGTCGACCCACGACTTCCGCTGTACGGCCCGGAGGCAGCCCAGTGACCACACCCAAGACCGGCACGCGCGGCACCCGCAGACTGACCACCGCCCAGGCCCTGGTCGCCTTCCTGGCCCGCCAGTACACCGAACGCGACGGCCGCCGCCGACGGCTGATCGGCGCCACCTGGGGCATCTTCGGCCACGGCAACGTCGCGGGCATCGGCCAGGCCCTCGTCGAATCCGGCCCCGCGATGCCCTACTTCCAGGGCCGCAGCGAACAGGCCATGGTGCATGCCGCGGTCGGCTACGCCCGCCAGTCGAACCGGCTCTCCGCGCACGCCGTCACCACGTCCATCGGCCCCGGCGCCACCAACCTCGTCACCGGCGCCGCCCTCGCCACCGTCAACCACCTTCCCGTCCTGCTGCTGCCCGGCGACATCTTCGCGGCCCGCCCCGCCGACCCCGTACTCCAGCAACTGCAGGCCCCGCACGCGGGCGATGCCTCCGTCAACGACTGCCTGCGCCCCGTCTCGCGCTACTTCGACCGGATCACCCGCCCCGAGGCGCTGATCCCGGCCGCCCTGCAGGCGATGCGGACCCTCGCCGACCCGGCGGAGACCGGCGCGGTCACGCTGGCGCTGCCGCAGGATGTGCAGGCGGAGGCGTACGACTGGCCGGCGGAGTTCTTCGCGGAGCGCGTCTGGCACGTACGCAGACCGGCGCCCGACCCGTACGAACTGGAGCAGGCGGTACGCGCCGTGCGCAGCGCCCGCCGCCCGCTGATCGTCGCGGGAGGCGGGGTCCACCACAGCGGGGCCGAGGAGGCCCTCGCCGCGTTCGCCGCCGCCACCCGCATCCCTGTCGCCTCCACCCAGGCGGGCAAGGGGTCCCTGCGCCACGACCATCCCGCCGATGTCGGCGGCATCGGTCACACCGGCACCGCCACCGCCGACGCCCTGGCCCGCGACGCGGACCTGGTCATCGGGATCGGCACCCGGTACACCGACTTCACCACCGCGTCCGGCACCCTCTTCCAGAACCCGGCGGTCCGCTTCCTGAACCTCAACATCACCGGATTCGACGCCCACAAGCTCGCCGCGCTCCCGCTCGTCGCGGACGCCCGCAGCGGACTCCAGGCGCTCGGCGCGGCCCTCGACGCACGCGGCTACGGCGCCGACCCCGCCTACGAGACGGCGTACACCGACGACAAGGACCGCTGGGAGCGCCGCGTCGACGCGGCCTTCGCGGCCGTCGACCCCGACGCGCGCCCCACCCAGACCCAGGTGCTCGGCCTGCTCGACGAACTGGTCACCGAGGACGACATCCTGATCAACGCGGCGGGCTCGCTCCCTGGCGACCTGCACAAGCTGTGGCGGGCCCGTTCGCCGCTCCAGTACCACGTCGAGTACGGCTACTCCTGCATGGGATACGAGATCCCGGCCGCCGTCGGAGTCCAGCTCGCCGCACCCGGCAGGCCCGTCTGGGCGCTCGTCGGCGACGGTACGTATCTGATGAACCCCACCGAGATCGTCACCGCCGTGCAGGAGGGCCTGCCCATCAAGCTGGTCATCCTGCAGAACCACGGATACGCGTCGATCGGCGGCCTCTCCGAATCGGTCGGCGGCGAACGCCTCGGCACCGCCTACCGCTACCGGGACGCGGATGGCCGCTTCACCGGCCCCCCGCTGCCCGTCGACCTGGCGGCCAACGCGGC
>DATCWZ010000855.1:0-3096 GCA_036566065.1 Streptomyces sp.
CCTCGCGGTTCACGCTCCACACCCTGCCCGTGGAGGAATATCCGGCGCTGCCGCAGATGCCGACCGCGACCGGCACTGTGCCCGGCGAGGTCTTCGCCTCCGCCGCCGCCCAGGTCGCCATCGCGGCGGGACGCGACGACACGCTGCCCGTCCTCACCGGCGTACGCATCGAGATCGAGGGCGAGACCGTCACCCTCGCCTCCACGGACCGCTACCGCTTCGCGGTCCGCGAGTTCCGCTGGAAGCCGGAGCACGCGGATGTCTCCGCCGTCGCGCTTGTGCCCGCCAAGACGTTGCTGGACACCGCGAAGTCGCTGACCAGCGGCGACACGGTCACGCTCGCGCTCGCCGGCTCCGGCGCGGGCGAGGGTCTGATCGGTTTCGAGGGCGCCGGCCGGCGTACGACCACACGGCTGCTCGAAGGTGATCTGCCGAAGTACCGGACGCTCTTCCCGACCGAGTTCAACTCGATCGCGGTCATCGAGACGGCGCCGTTCGTCGAGGCCGTCAAGCGTGTGGCCCTGGTCGCCGAGCGGAACACCCCGGTACGGCTGGGCTTCGAGCAGGGGGTCCTGATCCTGGAGGCGGGCTCGAGCGACGACGCACAGGCTGTGGAGCGCGTCGACTGCGTACTCGAGGGCGACGACATCTCGATCGCCTTCAACCCGACCTTCCTGCTGGACGGCCTCAGCGCGATCGACTCCCCGGTCGCGCAGCTCTCCTTCACGACGTCCACGAAGCCCGCGCTGCTCAGCGGGCGCCCGGCCGCCGACGCCGAGCCGAACGACGCGTACAAGTACCTGATCATGCCGGTGCGCCTCTCCGGCTGACCCGGCGGTCCGTTCCGTCACGGCGGAAAAGCGGCGTCCGGCGGGCGTGCTCAGCCCTTGAGCAGGCCCGCCGCGCCGCCCCGGGCCGGGCGTAGGCTCGGCCACGGGTACGAATCAGGCCCCGGGTACGAATCGGCACAACGCTTAAGGAATCTCTGATGGAGCTCGGTCTCGTCGGCCTCGGCAAGATGGGCGGCAACATGCGTGAGCGCATCCGCCGCGCAGGCCACACCGTCATCGGTTACGACCGCAATCCGGATGTCGCCGACGTTCACAGCCTCGAAGAGCTCGTGAGCAGGCTCAAGGGTCCGCGCGTCGTGTGGGTGATGGTTCCGGCCGGTGCCGCGACCCAGTCCACGATCGACGAGCTGGCCGGCCTTCTCTCGCCGGGTGACATCGTCGTCGACGGCGGCAACTCGCGCTGGACCGATGACGAGAAGCACGCGGTCGAGCTGGGCATCAAGGGCATCGGCTTCGTCGACTGCGGCGTCTCCGGGGGCGTCTGGGGCCTGGAGAACGGCTACGCGCTGATGTACGGCGGCGACGCCGAGCACGTGGCGAGGGTCCAGCCGGTCTTCGACGCGCTCAAGCCCGAGGGCGAGTTCGGCTCCGTACACGCGGGCAAGGTCGGCGCCGGGCACTTCGCGAAGATGGTTCACAACGGCATCGAGTACGCGATGATGCAGGCTTACGCCGAGGGCTGGGAGCTGCTGGAGAAGGTCAGCTCGGTCACGGACGTGCGTGAGGTCTTCCGCTCCTGGCAGGAGGGCACCGTCATCCGTTCCTGGCTGCTCGACCTTGCGGTCAACGCGCTGGACGACGACGAGCACCTGGAGAAGCTCCGCGGTTACGCCGCGGACTCCGGTGAGGGCCGCTGGACGGTCGAGGCCGCCATCGACAACGCGGTGCCGCTGCCCGCCATAACCGCGTCGCTCTTCGCCCGGTTCGCCTCGCGGCAGGACGACTCCCCGCAGATGAAGATGATCGCCGCGCTGCGCAACCAGTTCGGCGGGCACGCTGTCGAGAACACGAAGTAGCCGGTCCGAGCACACGAAGCAGCCGAGCAGCACGGAGCAGGAAGAAGCCGGGGAGGCCGGGCGCACATGCACGTCACCCATCTCTCGCTGGCCGACTTCCGCTCGTACGCCCGGGTCGAGGTCCCGCTCGGTCCGGGCGTCACCGTGTTCGTGGGGGCCAACGGCCAGGGCAAAACCAATCTGGTCGAGGCGGTCGGCTATCTCGCGACACTCGGCAGCCACCGGGTCTCGTCCGACGCCCCGCTCGTGCGGATGGGCGCGGAACGCGCGATCGTCCGGGCCGCGGTCACTCAGGGCGAGCGGTCCCAGCTCATCGAGCTGGAGCTCAATCCCGGCCGCGCCAACCGGGCCAGGATCAACCGGTCGTCGCAGGTCAGGCCGCGCGATGTGCTGGGGATCGTACGGACGGTGCTGTTCGCTCCCGAAGATCTGTCCCTGGTGAAGGGCGACCCGGGCGAGCGCCGCCGCTTCCTCGACGAGCTGATCACCGCGCGCTCCCCGCGGATGGCGGGCGTCCGGTCCGATTACGAGCGGGTGCTCAAGCAGCGCAACACCCTGCTGAAGTCCGCGGCGATGGCCCGCAGGCACGGTGGCAGGTCGATGGACCTGTCCACGCTGGACGTGTGGGACCAGCATCTGGGCCAGGTGGGCGCGGAGCTGCTGGCGCGGCGGCTCGACCTGATCGCGGCGCTGCAGCCGCTGGCGGACAAGGCGTACGCGGATGTCGCGCCGGGCGGCGGTCCCGTCACGCTGGAGTACCGGGGTTCGGCGGGCGTCGGCACGGAGTCCGCGCGTACGCGGGAGGAGCTGTTCGAGCGGCTGATGGCGGCGCTCGCGGAGGCTCGTAAGAAGGAGATCGAGCGGGGAGTGACCCTGGTCGGTCCGCACCGCGACGACCTGGTCCTGGGCCTGCGCGGAATGCCCGCCAAGGGGTACGCGAGTCACGGCGAGTCCTGGTCGTACGCGCTGGCGCTGCGGCTGGCTTCGTACGATCTGCTGCGCGCCGAGGGCAACGAGCCGGTGCTGGTGCTGGACGACGTGTTCGCGGAGCTGGATGCGCGGCGCCGCGACCGGCTGGCAGAGCTGGTCGCCCCGGCGGAGCAGGTGCTGGTCACGGCGGCGGTGGACGACGATGTTCCCGGCGTGCTGGCCGGTGTGCGGTACGCGGTGTCGGCGGGCGAGGTGGAGCGGCTGTGAGCGGCGGGCGAGGTATGCGTCCCGGTACCGGG
>DATCWZ010000154.1:0-3736 GCA_036566065.1 Streptomyces sp.
GTCTGGTCGTACGCCCCCGATCCCGCCGCCCGCCCCGCCCCGCGCACCCTGGAGGACGTCCCCGCGGTCACCCGGGAGTCCACCGCGCTGGCCAGGGAGCTCAAGAAGCGTTCCATCCGCTTCGTCGGCCCGACCACGGCCTACGCCCTCATGCAGGCATGCGGCCTGGTCAACGACCACCTGGCCGACTGCTCGGCCCGCGGCGAGGGGTAGCCCGCCGGCTCACTTGCCCAGGTACTCGGGCTTCCGCTTGGCCAGGAACGCCTCGACGGCGATCGTGTGGTCCTGCGACGCGCCCGCCCGCGTCTGGAGTTCGTTCTCCTTCTCCAGGGCCTCGGCGAGCGTGTGCCCCGCGCCGTACGCGATGGACGCCTTCAGTGCCGCGTACGCCACCGTGGGCCCCTGTGCGAGGGTGCGGGCCACCGCCAGGGCTTCCTCGGCCAGGTCGGCGGCGGGCACCACCATGTTGGCGATGCCCAGCTCGTACGCGTCCTGCGCGGAGATCGAGCGGGGGAAGAACAGCAGGTCCGCCGCGCGGCTCCCGCCGATCAGCCGGGGCAGCGTCCAGGAGACCCCCGAGTCGGCGGTGAGCGCCACCCCCGCGAAGGACGTGTTGAAGGTCGCCGTGTCGGCCACCACCCGGTAGTCCGCGGCGAGCGCGAACCCGAAGCCCGCCCCGGCGGCGACGCCGTTGACGCCGGCGACCACCGGCTTCTCCATCTCGGTGATCGCCCGCACGATCGGGTTGTAGTGCTCCTGCACCGTGCTCAGGGCATTGCCGCCGCCGGTCTCGCGAGCCTCGGCGAGCTTGGCGACATGTTCCTTGAGGTCCTGGCCCACGCAGAAGGCGCGCCCGGTCGCGGTGAGCAGAACCGCCCGTACGGCGGTGTCCTCGGCGGCGGACCGCAGCGCGTCGCGGAGCGCGACCTTGGCGGCGGTGTTCATGGCGTTCATCGCGTCGGGGCGATTGATCGTGATCGTCGCGAGTCCGTCGCTCACCTCGGTGAGCACGGTGTCAGCCATGGTGTCGGCCATTCCTGGGTCCCCTTTGCGGCTCGGCATTGTGCCTGTCCAGGCAAGCATGGCCGACTTCCGGGGGGCCCGGGATGTGACCTGCGTCTAACAATTGGCTCTCGGCCGGGGGCCGGAAGGGGCGCAGTATCGCAGTCAGATCGCCGAATTGGGTGGTTTTGAGAGAGCGCGTTGCACAAGCGATGCATACCGATGTTGGTCATCGGGGTCTTTGATGCGGGATAATGGCCGGGAAGCAATGTGTTCGATGCCGGTGAGGCAGCGCCTGTTATGGAGCCGCCGGTTGTGATGAGCTGGTTTCAGGAAGGGGAACGAGCATGGCGGCCATGAAGCCGCGGACGGGCGACGGCCCGCTCGAGGTGACAAAGGAGGGGCGGGGCATCGTCATGCGCGTTCCGCTCGAAGGCGGCGGTCGGCTTGTTGTGGAGCTGACCCCGGACGAAGCCGACGCACTCGGCGACGCCCTGAAGAAGGTCGTCGGCTGACGCGAGGGCCCACACTTCGCCACTGCCCCGGTACGGTTCGTACCGGGGCAGTGGTGCGTTCAGGAGCGCTGCTTGGCCGGGCCGACGGGGCCCTGGCGCACCGCGCACAGCAGGCCGTCACCGACCGGCAGCAGCGTCGCCATCAGTTCCTGGCTCTCGCGGACCGCCCGCAGCAGCTCACGCAGGCGCAGCACCTCGGCGGGCTGGGCGGCGGAGTCGATGGTACGGCCGTCGGCGAAGACGCCCTCGAAGCAGACGAGGCCGCCCGGACGCAGCAGGCGCAACGATTCAGCGAGACAGTCGAGGCTCTCCAGCCGGTCGCCGTCGCAGAAGACGAGGTCGTACCCGCCGTCCGCGAGCCGGGGCAGGACGTCCAGGGCGCGGCCCGGAATGAACCGGGCCCTGTTCGCCGCGAAGCCCGCCGCGCGGAACGCCTCACGGGCGAACTGCTGGCGCTCGGGCTCCGGGTCGACCGTGGTCAGCACACCGTCGGGACGCATCCCGTGCAGCAGATAGATGCCGGACACGCCCGTCCCCGTACCGATCTCGGCGACCGCCTTGGCGTCCGCGGCGGCGGCGAGCAGGCGCAGCGCGGCGCCGGTGCCCGGGGACACCGGGCGAAGCCCCACGTCCCGGGCCCGTTCCCTGGCCCAGCGCAGAGCTTCGTCCTCGGGGACAAAGGCGTCGGCGAACGCCCAGCTCGTGTGCCGGTTGGCGGTAATGACCCTCTCCTGTCCCCGTTGGGTGGCGCACCGGTGACTGTATCCGCTGGGCCCGGGAACCCGCAGATGGGACCGGGCGTTATCCAGGAGCGGGGAGACGCACCGGGACGGAGCCCGTGGGCCGGGTCCCCGATGTGCTCCTCGGCCCGGGTGCGGCCCGGGCTCCCAGCAGGAAAAAGGCTTATCCGGAGCTAACGGGCGAGGTGGATATGGTAGGGGCTCCACTGGACACCACCAGAGCCGACAGGGGAGGTGCGGCTGCGCCTGTGGACCGGGGCGGTGTGCTGCGGCGCCTGCTCAGGTCGGCGGGTGAGCCGAGATCCGTGACCGACACCGCTGACCGTCCCTCCACCGATTCCGCACCGACCGCGACCTTCGCCTCCGACGCGGAATCCCAGGTGTGGACCCCGCCCTCATGGGAAGAGATCGTCAGCACGCACAGCGGCCGCGTCTACCGCCTCGCCTACCGGCTGACGGGAAACCAGCACGACGCCGAGGACCTCACACAGGAGGTCTTCGTCCGGGTCTTCCGCTCCCTGTCGACGTACACGCCCGGCACCTTCGAGGGCTGGCTCCACCGGATCACGACCAATCTCTTCCTGGACATGGTCCGCCGCAAGCAGCGGATCCGGTTCGACTCCCTCGGCGATGACGCCGCCGAGCGGCTGCCCAGCCGCGAGCCGTCCCCTCAGCAGGTGTTCAACGACACCCACTTCGACGCGGATGTGCAGCAGGCGCTGGACACCCTCGCGCCCGAGTTCCGCGCGGCCGTGGTGCTCTGTGACATCGAGGGCCTGTCGTACGAGGAGATCGCCGCGACCCTCGGCGTGAAGCTCGGGACGGTCCGCAGCCGGATCCACCGCGGCCGCTCGCACCTGCGCAAGGCCCTGCAGCACCGTTCGCCCGAGGCCCGTGCCGAGCAGCGTTCCCTGGCGGGCGCGGTCCTGGCGGTGGAGGGCGGAGCGGCGTGAGCGGCACAGGTCCGACCCCCGCGGAACAGCACCTGGGGGACAGGCTCGCCGCGCTTGTCGACGGCGAGCTGAAACACGACGCCCGGGAGCGGGTGCTCGCCCATCTGGCGACCTGTCCCAGATGCAAGGCCGAGGCCGACGCCCAGCGCCGGGTCAAGAGCGCCTTCGCCATGGCGACACCTCCCCCGCCGTCCGAGGGCTTCCTGGCCAGGCTCCAGGGCCTTCCCGGGCGCCCCGGAGGGCATGACGACGACCCGCGAGGGCCGTTCGGCGGGACCCGGAGATTCGGGGACGGCGTCTTCCCCGTGATGCACCCTGCCACCGGGCAGAAGGGCAGGGCCGCCGAGACCCCGCCCCTGGGCGGCTTCGGCTACCACCCCGCGGTGCACGGCTCCTCCGCCGTCCTGCCGGGCGGGCCTGCGCGCCCCGGTTTCCGCATCCATGACGTGGGCCGGGAGACGGACCGCTCGCCGTGGCGGGCCCGGCGGTTCGCGTTCGCCGCGGCCAGCGCCGTCTCGCTGGCGGC
>DATCWZ010000469.1:0-5392 GCA_036566065.1 Streptomyces sp.
GCCCCTGGGTTCGGCCATCAACCGGCTGATCACCGAGCGCGGCTGGGAGGCCCCGGCCGCCGTGGGCGGCGTCATGGGCCGGTGGGCGCAGATCGTCGGGGACGATCTGGCCCATCACTGTGTGCCGCTGCGCTACGACGAGGATCCCGGCGAGCGGGTGCTGACAGTGCGCTGCGACTCGACGGCGTGGGCCACGCAGCTTCGCCTGCTGGCGCCGCAACTGGTCGCCCGGCTGAACAAGGACCTGGGACACGGCACCGTGCGGCTGATCAAGGTGCTCGGGCCCGGCGGCCCGGAGCGCAGATTCGGCCCGTTCCGGGCGCCGGGAAGTGTCGGGCCCGGGGACACGTACGGCTGAGCAGGGCAGGCATTCCTGCTCCGTGAGCGCCGTGAGCAGGCGCGACGAGCGTGCGCGTGGAGTTACGAGGAGTGGCCCGACCAGGTCCGTCCGCCGTTTTGACGCTGTCCACGGCTTCCGGTATGTGCCGTTGTGTGGTGGTTGGAACCGGGCGATGCCCCTGGGGCGTCCCTCACGGTAGCGGGAGGTTGACAGGCCGAAGCGCTCAACGCCCGTGTGTGCGTCTCGGGACCCCTTCCTGAATATGGGGAGTCGTCAGGCGCTCATTCAGGGCGGCACATGCGGACTGAGGTACCGGCAAACCCCCATTCATGTCTGCGCTACCGGTAGACTGATGCGTAATCCCGCGTCTGTGCGGGAGTCGTCGATTACAAGCCGAACGACGCAGCCGCTCCCGCCTGCCGGAGAACGGCCTGTGCTGTGCCAGAAAGGGCGCTTCGTGGCCGATTCCGGCAACCCCAACGAGAACAACCTGTCCACAAACGGTGAGCACGGCGAGGTCAAGTCGTCGTACGACGCCAGCGCGATCACCGTCCTGGAGGGCCTGGACGCCGTCCGCAAGCGGCCCGGCATGTACATCGGGTCGACCGGTGAACGTGGACTTCACCACCTTGTGCAGGAGGTCGTCGACAACTCGGTAGACGAGGCCCTGGCCGGGTACGCGGACATGATCGACGTCACGATCCTGGCCGACGGCGGTGTACGGGTGGTCGACAACGGCCGCGGTATCCCCGTCGGCATCGTGCCGTCCGAAGGCAAGCCGGCCGTCGAGGTCGTCCTGACCGTGCTGCACGCGGGCGGCAAGTTCGGCGGCGGCGGATACGCCGTCTCCGGCGGTCTGCACGGCGTCGGCGTCTCCGTGGTGAACGCCCTGTCCAAGCGCCTCGCGGTCGAGGTCAAGTGCAAGGGCCACCGCTGGACGCAGGACTACAAGCTGGGCGTGCCGACGGCCCCGCTGGCCCGTAACGAGGCCACGGACGAGACCGGGACGACCGTCACGTTCTGGGCCGACGAGGACGTCTTCGAGACCACCGAGTACTCCTTCGAGACCCTGTCGCGTCGCTTCCAGGAAATGGCGTTCCTCAACAAGGGCCTGACTATCAGGCTCACGGACGAGCGCGAGTCGGCGAAGGAGGCGGCGGTCGCGGTGACCGCCGAGGTGGCCGAGGCCCCCGTAGAGGAGGAGCGGGTCCGCACGGTCACGTACCACTACGAGGGCGGCATCGTCGACTATGTGAAGTACCTGAACTCCCGCAAGGGCGATGTGATTCACCAGTCGGTGATCGACATCGAGGCCGAGGACAAGGAACGGCTCCTCTCGGCCGAGATCGCGATGCAGTGGAACACGCAGTACAGCGAGGGCGTCCACTCCTTCGCGAACACCATTCACACGCATGAGGGCGGTACGCACGAGGAAGGCTTCCGTGCGGCCATGACCGCGCTGGTCAACCGGTACGCGCGGGACAAGAAGCTGCTGCGTGACAAGGACGACAACCTCACGGGTGAGGACATCCGCGAGGGCCTGACGGCGATCATCTCGGTGAAGCTGGGCGAGCCGCAGTTCGAGGGCCAGACGAAGACCAAGCTGGGCAACACCGAGGCGAAGACCTTCGTGCAGAAGGTCGTCCACGAGCAGCTCACGGACTGGTTCGACCGGAATCCCAACGAGGCCGCCGACATCATCCGTAAGGGCATCGCGGCGGCCACGGCCCGCGTCGCCGCCCGCAAGGCGCGTGATCTGACCCGCCGCAAGGGGCTGCTGGAGAGCGCCTCGCTGCCGGGCAAGCTCAGCGACTGCCAGTCCAACGACCCGACGAAGTGCGAGATCTTCATCGTCGAGGGTGACTCCGCCGGCGGTTCGGCGAAGTCCGGCCGTAACCCGATGTACCAGGCCATCCTGCCCATCCGCGGCAAGATCCTGAACGTCGAGAAGGCCAGGATCGACAAGATCCTGCAGAACACCGAGGTGCAGGCGCTGATCTCGGCCTTCGGCACCGGGGTCCACGAGGACTTCGACATCGAGAAGCTCCGCTATCACAAGATCATTCTGATGGCGGACGCCGACGTCGACGGCCAGCACATCAACACCCTGCTGCTGACGTTCCTGTTCCGCTTCATGAAGCCGCTGGTCGAGGCCGGGCACGTCTATCTCTCGCGCCCGCCGCTCTACAAGATCAAGTGGGGCCGGGACGACTTCGAGTACGCGTACTCGGACCGCGAGCGCGACGCGCTTGTCCAGTTGGGCAAGCAGAACGGCAAGCGGATCAAGGAGGACTCGATCCAGCGCTTCAAGGGCCTGGGCGAGATGAACGCCGAGGAACTGCGCGTCACGACGATGGACATCGACCACCGGGTGCTCGGCCAGGTCACGCTGGACGACGCGGCGCAGGCCGACGACCTGTTCTCGGTGCTGATGGGCGAGGACGTCGAGGCGCGGCGCTCGTTCATCCAGCGCAACGCCAAGGACGTCCGCTTCCTCGACATCTGAGTCGGCCGTAACAGCAAGCCGCAGCGCGAAAGGACTTTGACCAGCATGGCCGACGAGAACACCCCTGTGATGCCCGAAGAGGAGCCCGCCGTTCCGGGCGTGGGCCTGCGTGTCGAGCCCGTCGGGCTCGAGACGGAGATGCAGCGCTCCTACCTCGATTACGCGATGTCCGTCATCGTCTCGCGTGCGCTGCCCGATGTGCGGGACGGCCTGAAGCCGGTCCACCGCCGGGTGCTGTACGCGATGTACGACGGTGGCTACCGGCCCGAGAAGGGCTTCTACAAGTGCGCCCGAGTCGTCGGGGACGTCATGGGTACGTACCACCCGCACGGCGACTCCTCGATCTATGACGCGCTCGTACGGCTGGCGCAGCCCTGGTCGATGCGCGCGCCACTGGTGGACTCCAACGGCAACTTCGGTTCCCCGGGCAACGACCCGGCCGCGGCGATGCGGTACACCGAGTGCAAGATGATGCCGCTGTCCATGGAGATGGTCCGCGACATCGACGAGGAGACCGTCGACTTCCAGGACAACTACGACGGCCGCACCCAGGAGCCGTTCGTTCTCCCGAGTCGGTTCCCCAACCTCCTGGTGAACGGATCCGTCGGCATCGCGGTCGGAATGGCCACGAACATCCCCCCGCACAACCTGCGCGAGGTCGGCGCAGGGGCACTGTGGCACCTGGCCAATCCGGAAGCCGACCGCGAGGAGCTCCTGGAGGCGCTTCTTCAGCGCATCAAGGGTCCTGACTTCCCCACCGGGGCGCAGATCCTCGGGCTCAAGGGCATCCAGGACGCCTACCGGACGGGCCGCGGTTCGATCACGATGCGCGCGGTCGTCAACGTCGAGGAACTCCAGGGCCGCACCTGCCTCGTCGTCACCGAGCTGCCGTACCAGGTGAACCCGGACAATCTCGCGCTCAAGATCGCCGAGCTCGTGAAGGAAGGCAGGATCGCCGGCATCGCGGACATCCGCGATGAGACCTCCGGCCGCACCGGCCAGCGGCTCGTCATCGTCCTGAAGCGCGACGCGGTCGCGAAGGTCGTGCTGAACAACCTGTACAAGCACACCCAGCTGCAGGAGAACTTCGGCGCGAACATGCTCGCGATCGTCGACGGCATCCCCCGTACGTTGCCGGTCGACGGGTTCGTGACCGCATGGGTCGCCCACCAGATCGACGTCATCATCCGCCGGACGACCTACCGGCTCAAGAAGGCGGAGGCGGATGCCCACATCCTGCGCGGGTACCTCAAGGCGCTCGACGCGCTCGACGAGGTCATCGCGCTCATCCGCCGTTCGCCGACCGTGGAGGAGGCCCGTGACGGCCTCATGAAACTCCTGACCGTCGACGAACTCCAGGCGAGCGCCATCCTGAACCTGCAGCTGCGGCGGCTTGCCGCGCTCGAGCGGCAGAAGATCCAGGATCAGGCAGCAGAACTCGAGCGCCTCATCGCCGAGTACCAGGACATCCTCGCGAAGCCGCAGCGTCAGCGCGACATCGTGAGCCAGGAGCTCACCGACATCGTCGACAAGTACGGTGACGACCGGCGCACCGAGATCATGTTCGGCTTCGATGGGGACATGAACGTCGAGGACCTCATCCCCGAGGAGGAGATGGTCGTCACCGTCACGCGCGACGGTTACGTGAAGCGCACTCGCAGCGACCACTACCGCTCCCAGCACCGCGGGGGCAAGGGCGTCAAGGGCGCCCAGCTGCGGGCGGACGACGTCGTTGAGCACTTCTTCGTGACCACGACCCACCACTGGCTGCTGTTCTTCACGAACAAGGGCCGGGTGTACCGCGCGAAGACGTACGAGCTTCAGGAGGCCGGCCGCGATGCGAAGGGCCAGCACGTCGCGAACCTGCTAGCGCTGCAGCCGGACGAGGAGATCGCGCAGATCCTCGACATCACCGACTACAAGTCGGCGACCTACCTTGTGCTCGCGACGCGGGGCGGGCTGATCAAGAAGACCCTGCTCACCGAGTACGACACGAATCGCACCGGCGGGATCATCGCGATCAACCTGCGCGAGGACGACGAACTCGTGTCCGCGCTGCTGGTCGAAGAGGATTCCGACCTGCTGCTGGTGTCCCGCAAGGGCATGTCGATCCGATTCACGGCGGATGATGAGGCGCTGCGCCCGATGGGGCGGGCGACGAGCGGGGTGATCGGGATGCACTTCCGTGCGGGCGACGAACTGCTCGACGCATCCGTCGTCCCTTCGACGGAGTCAGGAGAAGCGCCTGATGGCTTCGTGTTCGTGGTGACGGAGGGCGGGTTCGCCAAGCGCACCGCGGTCGAGCAGTATCGGGTTCAGAACCGAGGCGGGCTCGGCATCAAGGTCGCGAAACTCCAGGAGGCCAGAGGGGACCTCGCCGGCTCCCTCATCGTCGAGGAAGAGGACGAGGTCCTTGTGGTTCTTGCCAGCGGCAAGGTGGTACGCTCTGCCGTGGCCGAGGTTCCGGCCAAGGGTCGTGACACCATGGGTGTCGTGTTCGCCCGGTTTGCGGACGACGACAGAATCATCGCAATCGCGAAAAACAG
>DATCWZ010000727.1:0-2653 GCA_036566065.1 Streptomyces sp.
CGTCACAGACCCCCGCACCCCGAGCGCCTCGCCGAGCCACTCATGCTCGTCCAGCCGCTCCGCGAGCCACGCACGCAGCACCTCCACGGCCTGGTCACGGCGCGACTGCACGCCGTCCAACCGCGACCAGGCGCGACGCCACTCCGCGGGCAGCACGATCTCCGCCCACGACCCGTACCCGCGCAGCCAGCACGCCATCTCCTCACCCGCCGGCATCGTCGACGGGTCGAAGCCGGCGGCCACGCCGACCCTGATCGACCCATCGTCCAGGGCACGCCACCCCAGGTGCAGGCCGACAAGAGAGCCCTCCACGCGCGGCTCGGGGGCCGGCTCGCGGACGACGACGCTCACCGCCGCCGTCCAGCGGGAAGCGACGCGGGTACGGGTGAGTAGCAGCATCGTGACATCGACGCCGGGCGGCAGCGGCCGGTGGATCACCACGGGCATAGTGACGATCTGCTTGCGGTCCCCGGAACCGATCCGCAAGCGGACCAGCCCGTCCTCCGGCCTGTCACGGACGTACCTCTGGCCGGGGCGCGCGCGGACGATGGGCTCCCCCTGGGGGACCGCGTCGCGCGGCAGGATCTGGGCAACGTGGCGCCACGGACCCTGGCCCGATGCCAGGATCTCGGGTCCGCGCGGCGGGTCCGAGCTGCCACGCTGGAGCTGCACGGCGATGGTGCCGGACCCGTCCCAGCGGTGAAATCGCAGGCCGGCGGGCATGCCCTTCTTGCGTGCAGCCGCCACCCTCTTGGCTGCCGTCTCGAAATCGGATGTGACGTTGTTGATGGACGCCCAGTACAGGCCCCGGCTGACGTACTCGGCGTAGGCGGCCTTGACGGCTCCCTTGCGCTGCGTCCGGGCCTCCTCGATCCCGGTTTTGATGACCGGGTACAGCTCCTTCTTGAGCCGCTTGACCTCGTTCTTGGCGGCGGCGAGCGCTGCTTTCGCCTCCTTCACCGCGGCGGCTGTCTCCGCCGAGACGGCCTTCTTGCGGGTGCGCTGGCGTTCGTCGGCGGCGGCCTGCGCGGCCTCGCGGCAGCGTTCGGCGGCTTGCTCGGCGGCCTGCGCCGCCTTCGCGATCTGCGGATGCGTCTCCCACACCTGCTTGACGGCGTCCTGGTGGGCGTGTTCGAGGCTCACCAGGTGGTTACGCAGGTCGTGAGCGAGACGAATCTCGTTCACCACCTGCGGCGGCAGGTCACCTTTGAGGACGGCCCACTGGTAGACGCGGACCGCGTGGGGGGGGACGGCCCGGGTTTCGGTCAACGTCACTGCCTCTCCGCGGGGATGACGGTGATGCCGACCTTCGCGAAGCCTTCCTGGGTGGGTTCGGAGTCTTGCGCCCACCAGCGGCACAAGGCGTCCATCAGGGCATGGTCGGCGGCCGGGTTCAACTCCGCCAGGTAGGCCAGCAGGGCGTCCTCGTCGATGCCCCACTTCTCCCCGTACGTCGAGCAGCCGGGAACCGGGCCTTCGGCGGCGATGTGGAAGGCGTCGGCGACCTCCGCGTACACCAGGCCGGGCCGGTAACCCAGGCCGGGAGACATCAGGTGGCCGCCCAGGATGTCGGCGATGCACGACGCCTGCGGCAAGGTCAGGCGGATGCGGCGCAGCTCCATGGCGAGCAGGTCCCGCCACATGCCGAGTTCGATGCGGGCCTGCTCGCCGGGTGAGGCGGCGTGCATGCGGTCGGCGCGGCCACCCAGCCAGTCGGCGAGGTCGGGGCTGGGGCGGAAGGAGACGGGCCGCTTCGCGGCCGTGTTGTCGTTCACTACGGGTCCTTTCGTCGCGTCGCCGCCGGGCGGTGCGGGGCCCGGCGGCATGACTTCTGGCCGGGTCTAGCGGCGGCCGTACAGGTAGATGCGGGCGGCGGCGCCGAGCTTGTCCGCCTCGACCAGCAGGCGGACGCCCTGGTCGCCCCACTCGGCGACGGGGGTGAGGTCGTCGACGCTGGTGGGGGTCTGGCCGTCGCTGTCGCTGGGTTCCCAGTCGCCGTCGGCCCACGCCTCGGCGTCCGCGGCGAAGTCGCCGTTCAGGTAGTCGCCGTGCGGGACGCCGAGCGACCACGCTTGGCCGTCCTTGGCGGCGACGAGCAGGCCGCTGTTGGTCTCGTACAGCGTCACCGCCGAGGGGACGGTGATGGTCTGCCAGGTGCTGCCGTGGCGCTCCCGCAGCCTGCCGGCGGGGTCCATCTGCCAGGACAGGATCCGGTCGCCCGGGTCGCGCGTCTCGATCGACTGCGGGGTGTGGTGGTAGCGGCAGGCCGTCCAGTCTTGGCCGTTCTGCGTCACCTCGGTGCCGTCGGCGAGGACGAACGCGTACTCGTCGTCGCGGAACCGGGCCTCGGTCAGCGGCCCGGAGAACTCGGCCAGGCTGTAGACGTCGTCGTCGAACGGGTTGCAGCCGTGGCCGTGCTGGGTGCAGGCGGCGGTGTGGGTGTTGAGCTCGCCGAGGATGGTCTTGATGCGGGAGGCGGGCAGTTCGGGCGACGGCACCGTCTGTGGGTCGTCCGGGGTCACCTCGACGGTGTAGGCGGAGGTCTGGACCTCCCATTCGCCGTTCCGGGTCCAGCCGGCGGGGAGGAAGTCGTCCCAATCGGACATCTTCCTGATCGTCTCCTCTTCGTCTGCCGGGGCGATGCCGGTGTCGA
>DATCWZ010000091.1:0-7149 GCA_036566065.1 Streptomyces sp.
GCACCTCCGGGAGCCAGCGGTCGCGCTGGGCGGGGGTGCCGGCCTGGACGACGGGCGAGGCGCCCAGGCCCTGGAGGGCCAGGGCGGTCTCGGCCTCCGTACAGCCGCGCGCCAGCGATTCGCGCAGCAGGCACAGATCGAGGGCGCCGGAACCGAACAGCCGGTCCAGCAGCCCCAGCTCTCCGAGAGCGGCGAGCAGCGGGCGGTTCACCCTGCCGGGGCCGCCCTTCTCCGCCAGCGGTCGCAGCTCGTGTGCGGCGAGCGCGTACAGCTCCTCGCACCAGGCGGTTTGAGCGGGATCGAGGGAGAATGCCGTCATACCGGCGCCTCTCTTGTCACGTCCATCTCGCGGACACGTCGCGAACAGTCTTGTCGTGAACAGCCTTGTCGCGAACAGTCTTATCGCGAACAGTCTTATCGCGAACTGTTGACTACCGTCACCCAAACGATACGCTCCAAGGGCGACAAGGGGGCGATGCTTCATGGAGCCGAACCACTCACCGAGCACTCCGAAGCCGTCAGGTGCGCCGAGCGCGCACACCGATACGTTCACGCGTGACCATCTCCCGCCCGCCGGACAGTGGCCCGAGCTCACGTTCGACCTGCCCGAGCTGCACTATCCGGACCGGCTGAACTGCGGCCACGAGCTGCTCGACCGGACGATCGAGCGGTTCGGCCCCGAGCGCCCCTCGTTCCGTACCGCCGACGGCGGAGTGTGGAGCTACGGGGAGCTGCGGGACCGGGTGGACGGCATCGCCCACGCGCTGACCGAGGACCTGGGCGTCGTGCCCGGCAACCGGGTCCTGCTGCGCGGCCCCACCACGCCCTGGCTCGCCGCCTGCTGGCTTGCGGTGATGAAGGCGGGGGCCGTCGCGGTGACCGTGCTGGCCCAGCAGCGCTCCCAGGAGCTGGCCACCATCTGCTCACTCGCCCGGGTCAGCCACGCGCTGTGCGATGTGCGGGCGGTCGACGACCTGGTGAAGGCGGAGGTTCCGGGGCTGCGGATCACCTCGTACGGAGGTGACGCGCCCGGCGACCTCACGCGGCTCGCGGCGGACAGACCGGGCCCCTACCCGGCGGTCGACACCGCGGCCGACGATGTGGCGCTCATCGCGTTCACCTCCGGCACCACCGGCAAACCCAAGGGCTGTATGCACTTCCACCGCGACGTGCTGGCCGTCGCGGACACCTTCTCCCGGCACGTCCTGCGGCCCGACCCGGACGACGTGTTCACCGGCAGCCCGCCGCTCGGCTTCACCTTCGGGCTCGGCGGCCTGGTGATCTTCCCGCTGCGGGCCGGCGCCTCGGCACTGCTCCTGGAACAGGCGGGCCCCAAGCAGTTGCTGCCCGCGCTGTCCGACCACCATGTCTCGGTGGTGTTCACCGCGCCGACCGCGTACCGGCTGATGCTCGACGCGCTCGACGGGGAGGATCTGTCGGCGCTGCGGCGGTGTGTCTCGGCGGGCGAGAACCTGCCCGCCGCCACCTGGCGTGCCTGGTACGAGCGGACCGGGCTGCGCATCATCAACGGCATCGGGGCCACCGAACTGCTGCACATCTTCATCTCCGCGGCCGACGAGGCGATCCGCCCCGGCACCACGGGCACCCCCGTGCCCGGCTGGCAGGCACGTGTGGTGGACGCGGACGGCGAGGAGCTGCCCGACGGCGAGCCGGGACTGCTCGCGGTGCGCGGCCCGGTCGGCTGCCGCTATCTCGCCGATCCGCGCCAGTCGGAGTACGTACGGCACGGCTGGAACATCACGGGCGACACCTATGTCCGCGAGGCGGACGGCTACTTCCGCTATGTCGCCCGCGCCGACGACATGATCATCTCCTCCGGTTACAACATCGCGGGCCCCGAGGTGGAGGAGGCCCTGCTGCACCATCCCGACGTGCTGGAGGTCGCGGTGGTGGGCAGGCCGGACGAGCTGCGCGGCCAGATCGCCGTCGCCCATGTGGTGCTGCGCGAGGGCTCGGACCAGACGGCCGACTCGCTGCGCAGCTACATGAAGACGGAGCTGGCCCCGCACAAGTGCCCGCGCGTCTTCGAGTTCCCGTCCGCGCTCCCCCGGACCGCGACCGGCAAGCTGCAGCGCTTCCGGCTGCGCGGCACCACCACCCGGGACCCGGCCGGAGCGGGCACTCTAGAGTGATCACGTGTCAGAGCCGCACACTCCCCGTTCCCTGATCGTCACCCTCTACGGCGCGTACGGCCGGACCCCGGCCAACACCCCGCTGGCGGTGTCCGAGCTGATCCGGCTGCTGCACGCCGTCGGCGTGGACGCCCCGTCCGTACGGTCGTCCGTCTCGCGCCTCAAGCGCCGCGAGCTGCTGGTCGCCGCCCGTACGGCGGACGGGGCGGCCGGTTACGCCCTGTCGCCCGACGCCCGCCAGTTGCTGGACGACGGCGACCGGCGGATCTACCGGCGCCCGGCGCCGCCGATGGCGGACGGCTGGGTCCTCGCCGTGTTCTCCGTACCCGAGGCGCAGCGCCACAAGCGCCATCTGCTGCGCTCCCGGCTGGCCCGCCTCGGCTTCGGCACGGCGGCCCCCGGGGTGTGGATCGCGCCCGCGGGGCTGTACGAGGAGACCCGGCACACCCTGGAGCGGCTGGAACTCGCCCCGTATGTCGAGCTGTTCCGGGGGCAGCATCTGGGCTTCGCCGCGACGAAGGAGTCGGTCGGCCGCTGGTGGGACCTGGACGCGGTCGCCCGGCTGCACCGGGACTTCCTGGCCCAGCAGGAACCGGTGCTCAGGGCCTGGGAGGCGCGCCCCTCGGACGCTGCGCCGGACCCGGAGGCCGCGTACCGGGACTATCTCCGCGCCCTGAACTCCTGGCGCCGGCTGCCGTACGCGGATCCGGGCCTGCCCGGGGACCTGCTCCCGGAGGACTGGCCGGGCGCGCGTTCGGCGGAGGTGTTCGGGCTTCTGCACACCCGGCTGCGGGACGCGGGGGCGGCGTTCGTGCGCCCGCCCGACCGACGGTGAGCTCCGGTCCTCCTGGGCGGGTGCTTCAGTCCAGGGTGAGCCTCGGTTTCGGGCCGTCGGTCCTGCCCGTCGGCGGGGTGCGGCTGCCCGCGCGGTACGGCAGCGGCCAGGGCGCGGCCGGGCCCGCGTAGTCCTGCTCGGCCGCTGCGTGCAGGGTCCAGTGCGGGTCGTACAGATGCGGCCTGGCCAGGGCGCAGAGGTCGGCGCGGCCCGCCAGCAGCAGGGAGTTGACGTCGTCCCAGGAGGAGATGGCGCCCACCGCGATCACCGGGACATCCACGCTGTTGCGGATCCGGTCGGCGTACGGGGTCTGGTAGGAGCGGCCGTACTCGGGGCGCTCCTCGGGGACGACCTGACCGGTGGAGACGTCGATGGCGTCCGCCCCGTGGGCGGCGAAGGCGCGGGCGACGGCGACGGCGTCCTCGGGACTCGTACCGCCGTCGGCCCAGTCCGTCGCGGAGATACGGACGGTCATGGGCCGGTCCGCGGGCCATGCGGCGCGCACCGCGTCGAACACCTCCAGCGGGAAGCGCAGGCGGTTTTCCAGCGGCCCGCCGTAGGCGTCGGTGCGCCGGTTGGTGAGCGGGGAGATGAAGCCTGAGAGCAGATAGCCGTGCGCGCAGTGCAGTTCGAGCAGGTCGAATCCGCTGCGGGCGGCGCGCCGGGCCGCTTCGGTGAACTGCTCGCGCACGGCGTCGAGTCCGGCCCGGTCCAGGGCCTGCGGGACCTGGCTGACCCCTGCCGCGTACGGGATCGGGGAGGCGGCCGTCACGGGCCAGTTGCCCTCGTCGAGCGGCTGGTCGATGCCCTCCCACATGAGCTTGGTCGAGCCCTTGCGGCCGGAGTGTCCGAGCTGGACGCCTATCGCCGCGCCGGGAGCGGACGCGTGGACGAAGGCGGTGATCCGGGCCCAGGCGTCCGCCTGTTCGTCGGTGTACAGGCCGGTGCAGCCGGGAGTGATGCGGCCCTCGGCGCTCACGCACACCATCTCGGTCATGATGAGTCCGGCGCCGCCGAGCGCACGGGCGCCGAGATGGACGAGGTGGAAGTCGCCGGGCAGTCCGTCCGTCGCGGAGTACATGTCCATGGGTGAGACGACGACCCGGTTACGGAGTTCGAGTCCGCGCAGCCGCAGCGGGGTGAACATCGGCGGGGTGCCGGGCGGGCACCCGAACTCCGCCTCGACGGCGCCGGTGAACGACGCGTCGCGCAGCCGCAGGTTGTCGTGGGTGACGCGGCGGCTGCGGGTGAGCAGGTTGAAGGCGAACCGGCGGGGCGGCTGGTCCACGTACAGGGCGAGCTCCTCGAACCAGCGCAGGCTGGCCGCCGCCGCGCGCTGGGTGGACAGGACCACCGGGCGGCGCTCGTTCTCGTACGCGCTGAGCGCGGAGGGCAGGTCGGGCTGCTCCTCGATGCACGCGGCCAGGGCGAGGGCGTCCTCGACGGCGAGTTTGGTGCCCGAGCCGATGGAGAAGTGCGCGGTGTGGGCGGCGTCCCCGAGCAGGACGGTGGAGCCGTGCGACCAGTGGTCGTTGACGACCGTGGAGAACGTCAGCCACGACGACTTGTTGGAGCGCAGCGGGCGCCCGCCGAGGGCGTCGGCGAAGATTTTGGCGCAGCGCGCGGTCGACTCGTCGGGGCCGCAGAGGTCGAGCCCCGCCGCCCGCCACACCTCTTCGCGCATCTCGACGATGACGGTGGAGGCGTCGGCCGAGAAGGGGTAGGCGTGCAGTTGCATCACGCCGTACTCGGTCTCGGCGATCTCGAAGCGGAAGGCGTCGAAGGCGAAGTCGGCGGCGAGCCAGATGTAACGGTTGCGGTGCGAGGTGATCCGCGGGCGGAACGCTTCGGCGTGGGTGTCGCGGGTGGCGCTGTGCACCCCGTCGGCGGCGATGACCAGGTCGTGGCTCAGCGCCAGTTCGGCGGCGGGCGGCGCCTGCGTACGGAAGCGGAGGTCCACGCCGAGGGACGCGCAGCGCTCGTGCAGGATCTGCAGCAGCCTCATGCGGCCGAGCGCGGCGAAGCCGTGGCCGCCGGAGGTCTGGGTCCGGCCGCGGTGGACGATGTCGATGTCGTCCCACCGGACGAATTCGGCGCTCAGCGCCCGGTAGACGACGGGGTCGGCGTGTTCGATGCCGCCGAGGGTCTCGTCGGACAGGACGACGCCGAAGCCGAAGGTGTCGTCGGGGGCGTTGCGCTCCCATACGGTGATGGAGCGCCGGGGGTCGAGCCGCTTGAGCAGGGCCGCGGCGTACAGCCCGCCGGGGCCGCCGCCGATGACCGCGATCCGCTGCGCGGCCTGCCCGGTGCTGCCGGTGCTGATCGTCGGGGGGTTCGGCATCGCGCTACCTGCCCTGCCACTTCGGCGGCCGCTTCTCGGTGAAGGCGGCGTGGAACTCGGCGTAGTCCTCGCCGTTCATCAGGAGCGCCTGGGTGGCGGCGTCCAGCTCGACGGAGGCGGCCAGCGGCATGTCCAGCTCGGCGGTGAGCAGCGCCTTCGTCTGGGCGAGGGCGAGAGCCGGTCCGTCGGCGAGCCGGCGGGCCAGTTCCCCGGCGCGGACGTGGGCCTGCCCCTCGTCGGTCAGCTCACTGATCAGCCCGATCCGCTCCGCCTCGGCGGCCCGCACGGGTTCGCCGAGCATCAGCAGCCGAGTGGCGTGGCCCAGGCCCACCACACGCGGCAGCAGATAGGCGGCGCCCATGTCGCCGCCGGATAGCCCGACCTTGGTGAACAGGAAGGAGAAGCGCGCCGACGGGTCTCCGACCCGGAAGTCGGCGGCCAGTGCGAGGACCGCCCCGGCGCCGGCGGCGACGCCGTGTACGGCGGCGACGACGGGGAAGGGGCACTCCCGCAGGGCGCGTACCACCTGCCCGGTCATCCGGTTGAAGTCGAGGAGCTGCGCGGTGTCCATGGCGAGTGTCGCGCCGATGATCTCGTCGACATCGCCGCCGGAGCAGAATCCGCGCCCCTCACCGGCGAGCACGAGGGCGCGCACGGAGCGTTCGCGGGAGAGTTCGGCGAGGAGGTCGCGCAGGTCGGCATAGGCGCCGAACGTGAGCGCGTTGATCTTCTCGGGGCGGGCCAGGGTGACAGTCGCCACCCCGTCGTCCCTGGTCAGGCGCAGATGCTGCCAGCGCTCCGTACGCGGTGCGGAGCCGGAAAACGGGCTCATGGACGTGGTCCCCTTCAGCCGTCGGGCCGCTCTCATCCAGCCCGAAGTTATCACTGATATATGACTCCCGTCATGAGTACGCGATAAACACCAGGTGGGACGGGTGTGGCGAAGGTCCCCTTTGTGCCAGTCGGCGACCCCTATGTCTGCGCCTCGCACCTTCGTAAGGTTGAAACCGGGAAGTCCTGATACAAGAGGTCGTGACGCAGGACGTCCAGATGCCGCACGCCCTCACTCGTCCTCGTCTCAGGAAGTCTCGCTCCCCGAACGGAATCCGCCTTGCCGCCCGACGTCCCCGCGCCCGCCTCGTGGTGCATCGTGCTGCCGCACTCGACGGCCGCCGTACCGATCGCCCGCGCGCTCATCCGTACGGCACTGGCGGACATCCACGCGTCGGCGGACAGCGACACCGCCGAGCTGCTCACGGCCGAACTCGTCGCCAACGCCGTCGAGCACACCGACGGCCAGGGGCCCATCGAACTGGTCGTGGAGTTGCTGGCGACCGGCTGCCAGGTGGAGGTGCACGACCCCGACCCCGCCCCGCCGGGCGACCTCTCCCGCCCCGGCCGAGTGCCCGACCCCCTGCAGGAGCACGGCAGGGGGCTGCTTCTGATCCGTACGCTCAGCGCCGCCTACGGCCACCGCACCACGGAACACGGCAAGGCGGTCTGGTTCACCCTTCCCGCGATACCGGAACAGCCGGGCCCGCCCCCGATGAGCTGAGGGTGGCGACCAGGACGGCCTTGATCGTGTGCATCCGGTTCTCCGCCTCGTCGAACACCACCGAGTGCTCGGACTCGAAGACCTCGTCGGTGACTTCCAGCTCGGTGCGGCCGTACCGGGCGTGGAGGTCCCGGGCCATGGCGGTTCCCAGGTCGTGGAAGGCCGGAAGGCAGTGCAGGAACTTCACACGGGCGTTGCCGGTGGCCCGCAGGACGTCCATGGTCACGGCGTACGGCGCGAGCGCCGCGATGCGCTCGCCCCAGAT
>DATCWZ010000087.1:0-2356 GCA_036566065.1 Streptomyces sp.
ATGTTCGCGCACAAGCGCGACGAACACGTGATCACCGAGCGGATCACCCACTGCGAGGAGCGTTTGCGCTCCTGGCTCACGAGCTGACCTCCGCTGTTCCCCCGCGCGTAACCTTCGCGGGTCTACCTCTTATTTTGGCCAGTGCTCTGCCCTCCCAGGGCGGGGGTGGAGGCCGTCTTGGCCCGGAGGCGCGGTGGGCTGGAGTGCTCTTTGTCTCCGGGGTGGCGGTCAGAGGGGACGCTGCTGGTTTTCGGTGTACTGCTTGACGACGGTCAGGGGTGCCCCCGCCGCGCGATGCTGCGAAGTAGGAGCCGGACCAGGAGTGTCCGCCCTACAGGTACCGGCGGACATGGGTGGTGTACTCCTGGCGGAGCCTGCGGGAGCTGTACGCCCTTGAGGGGGTTGACCGGCTTGGAGAGCTGGCCCCTCCCGCATGATCCCCTCGGTGCGGGTCAGCATGGCGTCGGTGAACGCGTTGCGCCGGTACGTCGTAACGAAAACCAAATGAACGTGCAGGTTGTGGACAACATGGCAACCGGTTCTGCCAGCCGGACCAGCGGTGACACACACCGATGCTAGCCTTCCGCTCGTGAGTCAAGACATCCTGGTCAAGCGGCAGTTCGGGCATCGTGCCCGGCTCGCACTGTCGCCTGCCGAGGTGTCGAAGACCGATGACCAAGCGCACGCTGCGCGCGCTCTGTGGAACCTGCTGCACGCCTGGTGGCAGATGATGCCGAAGGAGAAGCGGACACTCGCCAACGCGGACGCCGCGATCCGCCAGGCCCGCAAAGACATCGACTTTTTGGCCGTGCTCCCCGCCCAGGCCGCGCAGGCGGTACTCAAAACGTACGTCCGTGCGTGGCAGAACTGCTGGGAGGGCCGCGCGGATGCACCGAACTTCAAGGGCCGCCTGCGCACGGTGATGTCCGTGGACATCCCGCAGGGCCGCGACCTGAACATCACCCGCGCACACCGACGCTGGGGTCTGGTCAACATTCCCAAGGTGGGCCGGGTCCGCTTCCGGTGGACCAGGGACCTGCCCGTCGGCAAGCGGGCCGACGCGGAGAACCGGATCACCGGGGCGCGGCTGGTCAAGGACGCGCTCGGCTGGCACATCGCCTTCCGCGTCCAGACCCTGGTGCCCGAGCCCGAGGCCCACCAGGGGCCGGACATCGGTATCGACGTCGGTATCACCGTCCCCCTCGCCCTTTCGGACGGGACAACGTACGAGCACGGCCCATGGCTCACCCAGAAGGAGCAGGGTGAACTCCTGCGCCTGGAGCAGCGCGCCGCGCAGCGTAAGCAGCACCGCGGGCCCGGCGAGCGCACCAGCCGCCGGCTGCACCGCACCTACGACCGGATCGCAGGACTGCGCGCGAAAGCCAAGCGCCGGGCCCTGGACTGGCAGCACCAGACCACCACCGCCATCGCCCGCACCTACGGCACGGTCGTGGTCGAAGCACTCACCCTCACGAACATGGTCACATCGGCCCGAGGCACGTCGAGGAGCCGGGCAGGAACGTCGCCCAGAAGTCCGGGCTGAACCGCTCCATCAGCCAGGAAGCATGGGGCCGCACGGTCACCATGCTGACGTACAAAACCGCCCGGCATGGTGGCACCCTGCACAAGGTCCCCGCCCCCGGCACCTCCCAGCGCTGCTCAGCATGCGGCATCACCACGCCCGGCAGCCGGGAGTCCCAGGCCGTGTTCGTGTGCAAGAACCCGGACTGCGGCTGGTCGGGCAACGCCGACCACAACGCAGCCCGGAATATTCTGCACCTGTACCGGATGGGCCTCGCGCTCATCCCGGCTGCCGGGAGGGCAGTCGTCAGGCGCGCGAAGCGCGTCAAGCCCGCTACCGCAAGGTAAGCAGGAATCTCCCGGCCCAGCCCGGGAGAGCACTTCAAGCTGAATCGACACACGTACGTCGCAGGTCGGCGGAGGGAGCAGACCATGGGCAACCCGGAGGACGACGCACGGATCCCCGAGGGCGCGCAGATTCCAGAGGGCGCGGTGAAGCCCGAGGAGCAGCGGCTCGGCCCGGTACTGCGCCGTCGGGACGCCGTGCAGCCCGGCACGACCGATCAGCGGCTGCTGGACTCCGAGGGCGACTCCGAGTGGGTCCACACCGACCCGTGGCGGGTGATGCGCATCCAGTCGGAGTTCGTCGAGGGCTTCGGGGCGCTCGCCGAACTGCCGAGCGCGATCAGCGTCTTCGGCTCCGCCCGCACACCGGCGGGTACGCCGGAGTACGAGGCGGGGGTACGGATCGGCAGGGCACTGGTCGAGGCGGGCTTCGCGGTGATCACGGGCGGCGGGCCCGGGGCGATGGAGGCGGCCAACAAGGGCGCGCGCG
>DATCWZ010000398.1:0-6400 GCA_036566065.1 Streptomyces sp.
GCTGTTCCGGCTGTTCCGACCGTGCTCACCGCCACTGAGCCGAGCCGCCCGTGGTCCTCGGACGAGGACTGGACAACGGCCTGCCAATGCGCATCCTGCATGTGCATAACTTCCCCCGGTTATGACGTCTCCCCCCGGAGACTTCCCCGCCGTGTGAGTCGGAGTGTGGATCGACGTCCCAACCCGGCACCCGACGGGTTACGAAGATAGTTGAGCCCGGGTCAATTCAGAAGGGGTAGTTCCGCACGGAGCGCCCCCCGATCGGCGCAAGGACAGGTTGGTCACCGATTCGGCACCTGTCCGATGCCGCCGACGCAGGGTCTGACCTGCGGCGCTTCCGTGTGAGTGGGGGCGTGGGCGCTTTCGGGCCACGGACGGACTCCGGTCACACAATTTGCCGGGCCTGTGGACAAATACCTGTTGCCGTTGCCTCATGGGGTGGTGATGGCTCCAGATTTCCCGGGGAAGACCCCCGGCACCCGGCCAGGTGTGCGCATTCTCGTCGTCGGCGGTGGCACCGTCGGGATGTACGCGGCGCTGCGTCTCCAGCAGAAGCTGAAGCAGAGACTCAAGAGCGGCGATGCCGAGATTGTGGTGGTTTCGCCCGAGCCCTATATGACGTACCAGCCGTTCCTGCCCGAAGCGGCCGCCGGCTCGATCTCACCCCGCCATGTCGTCGTACCGCTCCGCAGGGTCCTCGGCCACTGCACGATCGTCATCGGTGAGGTGGAGAGCATCGACCACGCCAAGCGCACGGCGACGGTCACCACCCTGGCCAGCGGCGAGGACGGCACCGGGGCGCTGGAAGTTTCGTATGACGAGATCGTCGTCGCGCCGGGGTCCATCTCGCGCACCCTCCCCGTACCCGGGCTCGCCGACTTCGGCATCGGCTTCAAGACCGTCGAGGAGGCCATCGGGCTGCGCAACCATGTCATCGAGCAGATGGACATCGCCTCCGCCACCCGCGACCTCGCGATCCGGGACGCGGCCCTCACCTTCGTCTTCGTGGGCGGCGGATACGCGGGCGTCGAGGCGCTCGCCGAGCTTGAGGACATGGCGCGCTACACCTCGCGCTACTACCACAACATCAAGCCCACGGACCTGAAATGGATCCTGGTCGAGGCATCGGGACGCATCCTTCCCGAGGTGGGCGAAGCGATGGGCAAGTACGCCGTACGGGAGCTGCGCGGCCGCAATATCGACGTGCGCCTCGACACCCGGCTGGAGAGCTGCGAGGACCGCGTCGCCGTGCTCAGTGACGGCTCCCGCTTCCCGACGCGCACGCTGGTGTGGACGGCGGGCGTCAAACCGGCCCCGCTGCTTGCCGCCACCGACCTGCCGCTCGATGAGCGCGGCCGGATCCGGTGCACCGCCGCGCTCTCCGTCGAGGGCGCCGAGCACGCCTGGGCGGCGGGGGACGCCGCCGCGGTGCCCGACCGCACCTCTTCCGTACCCGGCGCGAAGACCGCGCCCAACGCCCAGCACGCGGTACGCCAGGCGAAAGTCCTGGCCGAGAACGTGCTCGCGGCGCTCGACGGGCAGCCGCTCAAGGAGTACCGGCACGCGTACGCCGGATCCGTCGCCTCCCTGGGGCTCCACAAGGGCGTCGCGCATGTCTACGGCCGCAAGGTCAGGGGCTACCCGGCCTGGCTGATGCACCGCATGTACCACCTCGGCCGACTCCCCACCTTCAACCGGAAGGCGCGCGTCCTCGCCGAATGGACACTGGCCGGACTCTTCAAACGCGAGATCGTCTCCCTCGGCTCACTGGAGCACCCGCGCGCCGAATTCGCGCTCGCTGCGGGCGGCCAGGGGCATCTCGGCGACCGCGGGCACCCCGGAGACCGCCCACGCCCGGAGGACCGGCCACCGAAGGGCGATCGACCACCGAACACATCCGGCTGAACCCGGAGCCGTACGCCCTGACGAAACACCCCCTCGGCAGGGTGGACCACCCGCCCGCGGACCGTCGTGACCAGCCGCCCGACCGCCGGTCGATCAGCCGTCGACCGGTGGCCGAACGACAACTGTCAGTACGGTCGGTCACACTGGACGTGTGACCATAGGTGCGTCCACACCTGCACAGAGTGACCGGGTCGGTAGTCACCTACAGTGACCAACAGCGATGTACGTCCATCACGACGAGGCCCGGCTGCGCCTTCCTGGGAAGCAGCCCGCCCGAGCGGACCAGACCGATACACGAGGCCAGAAATTCCGTGAACTTCACGCGCTGGAGTGCCCGCTTTCCCGGAACGCAGCGTCGAGCCGCCGCGCGCGACGACCGCAGTTCCGTCCCTGCCGCCCGCGCCGAATACGCACGGCCCGGGACCGATCCCGTGCCGCCCGCCGGTGCCCCCCCGGGGGAGCATCAGGGCGAGACCCCGGCATCCTGCGAGTCCGGGCTCGCGCTGGGGGCGCTCTCGGCCCATGAGATCCTCGGCCGGCTTCCCGCCCCGGTCGCCCTGCTGCACGGCCCCGAGCACCGCATCGCGTATGTCAACGACGCCTACGAGGCCGCGTTCGGCGCCCGTGCCTGCGGCGCATGCGCGGCGGACGCCATGCCCGAGCTCACCGAGCTGAGCCTGCTGCCCCTGATCGACCAGGTCCTGCGCAGCGGCACTCCCCGTACGGTCAAGTCCCGCAAGGTCCTCGCCGGACACTCGTACACCGTGACCTGCACACCCGTCGCCGCGTCAGGCGAGCAGAGCGAGAAGGGCGAGGGCGTGCTCGTGTACGCCATCGACGTCACCGACCACGCCGAGGCCGCCGAACGGCTCCGCGCCAGCGACCGCCGCCACCGCGAGACGGCCGTCACCCTGCAGCGTTCCCTGCTCCCGCAGGAGTTGGAACAGCCTGACGACCTGCGCATCGCCGCCACGTACCAGCCCGGCGGCACGGACGCGGCGGTCGGCGGCGACTGGTACGACGTCATCACTCTCGGCGCCGGGCGCACAGCCCTCGTCATCGGCGATGTGATGGGGCGTGGCGTGCGCGCCGCCGCCGTCATGGGCCAGTTGCGGACCGCGGTCCGCGCCTACGCCCGGCTCGACCTGCCGCCCCACGAGGTCCTTCAGCTCCTCGACGGGCTCGCCTCCGAGATCGACGCCAGCCAGATCGCCACTTGCGTCTACGCGGTCCACGACCCCAACGAGGGGCACCTCGTCTACGCCTCCGCGGGCCATCTCCCGATCCTCGTGTGCGACGAGGACGGTACGGTCCACCGCGCCGAGGACCCGACGGGACCGCCGCTCGGCACCGGCGGCTGGATCCACACATCGGGCACCATCGCGCTGCCGCCCGGCTCCACCGCCGTGCTCTACACCGACGGCCTGGTCGAACGCCGCAGCGAGGACATCGACGAGGGCGTCGCCTCCCTGGCGCGCGCCCTGTCCGGGGCCAAGGGATCACCGCAGGTGGTCTGCGACCGCCTCATCCGCTCCCTGGGGGTGACCGCGGAACACGACGACGACGTGGCCGTCCTCGTCGTCCAGCACCCCGCGCGGACGGGGACGGACGCGGAGCTGTTCCACAACGCCTCGCTCGACCTGCTCGGCGGAGTCGAGGCGGCGCCCCGGGCCCGCGCGTTCGCCACCGGGGTCCTGACGTCCTGGCGCTTCCCGGTCGAGCTGTGCGACCTGGGCGTCCTCGCGGCGAGCGAGCTCGTGGCGAACTCCCTCCAGCACGGCACCCCGCCGATGCGCCTCGGCCTGCGCCGTACCGACCGCCGCCTGATCATCGAGGTGACGGACGGCGACGACCACCTGCCGCGCCGCCGTAGGGCCGAACCCGCGGACGAGACGGGCCGCGGCATCTCGATTGTCGCGACGATCGCCTCGTCCTGGGGCAGCCGCCGCACACCCGGCGGCGGCAAGGCGGTGTGGTGCGAGTTCGCGCTCCCTCAGTGAGCGACAGCGGGCACGGCGCCCGGCTCGCTCTGCGGCCGTGACACGGCCACCACCCGCGAGGGCGCCAGGGCGAGCGACGGATTGTCCTGTACGGGGGAGAGCCGCCTGCCCAGCCTGAGCGCCAGCACGGTGATGCTCAGCGAGATCACTACGAACGTCACGATGTACGGGCCGTGCAGCGTCGCCCCCATCGGCCCGCCCACAACCGGGCCGACCGCCAGGGCCAACTGCTTGACCAGGGCGAACGCCGAGTTGTACTGCCCGACCCTGGCCTCCGGCGCCAGATCGGCGACCAGCGGCGCGACCGTCGGCGACAGCATCGACTCGCCGAGCCCGAACACCGCGTACGTGGAGACCATCGCGGCGGTCGCCATGGCCTGGCTGCCGTGCCCGAGCCCCGCGTATCCCGCGAGGAGCCAGGCGGACGCCCAGATCAGCCCGACCGTGGCGATGACCCTGCTCCGCCGTCGGCGCTCCACGAGCCGCAGGACGACGAACTGCGCCACGACGATGGCCGCGGTGTTGGCGGCCAGCGCGATGCCCAGGGTCGAGGGGGCGATTCCGGCGGCCTCGGTGCCGTACGCCGCGAGGCCCGACTCGAACTGCCCGTAGCAGGCGAAGAAGAGCACGAAGCCCAGGACGCAGAGCTGCACCATCGCCTTGTGCGAGAGCAGCTCGCGCAGCCCGGCCTTGGGGGCGCCGCCGGAGGTGGGCCGGATACCGGTGAGGGAGGGCGTACGGGGCATGCGCACGGTCGCGGTGATGGCACCGAGCACGAGGAACATCGCCGTTTCGATCAGGAAGAGCACGGTGAAGCTCGCCGGGCTGTCGATGTCGACGATCTGACCGCCGACCAGGCCACCGATGCCCAGGCCCAGGTTCTGCAGGAAGAACTGCATGGCGAAGTCGCGGGTCCGGGTGGTGGGGGTGGAGCACCACACGATCATGGTGGCGAGCGCGGGCTGCATGATCGCGGTGCCCGCGCCGAGGACGACGGCCGACAGCACGGCGGTTGTCGCACTGTCCGCGATGCCCAGCGCGGCGGCACCCACGGCCGACACGCACGCTGCGAAGATGAGCACGGACAACGGCCCGCGTCTGTCGATGGCCCGCCCGGTGAACGGCAGGACGGCCAGCGCTGCCACGGCGAAGACCGCCAGCACCACGCCCGCCGTACCAGCACCCAGATCCCGTACCTGCGCCACATAGACGTACAGATACGGAACGGTGAACCCGAGGCCGAACGCGCTCAGCGCGCTGCCCAACTGGATCCGCCGCAGTGCTGCACCCATCTCCCTGGTCACACTCACCTACCTCAAGAACTGAAGCCGAAAAAACTGAAGTCTGAACAACACAGACCCGAAGACTTTAGCACTAAAGTTAGAAGGTGAACGCTTCACATCGAAGGACTTCGACGCCGTTGGGGGCGTGCGATACTGCCCGCCATGTCTGACACCACCGAGGAGACCCGGCTCCAGGAGCCGAGCCTCGACGAGCAGATCGCCGCCTACCAGCGCGAATTCCGCGACCTCGACCCGCAGGTTGAGCAGGTCGTCTCCGCGCTGGGCCGGCTCAACCGTCGGATGAGCGTCGCGTACGGGAGACAACTCGCGGCCCTCGGCATCAGCAACGCCGAGTGGGAGGTCCTGAAGACGCTGGTGCTGAGCGGCGCCCCCTACCGCTTGGGCCCCGGCGAGTTGGCCAAGCGACTGGGTCTCACCCCGGCCGCGATGACCCATCGCATCGACCGGATGGCCGGCGAGGGCCTGGTCACCCGGGACAGGGACGAGAACAACCGGGTCCGCGTCATCGTCGAGCTGACCGACGAGGGCCGCAGTAAGTGGCTGGAGGCGATGCGCATGGCCACCACCTTCGAGGGGGACCTGCTCCAGGACCTCTCCGGCGACGAGTCCGGAGTGCTGGCGGAACTGCTGATCCGCCTGCTGCGCCGGGTGGAGGAGGCCCAGCCGGACGCCGGCGGTCGACTCACCGACCTGGACTGACCGGCCAGTTGACCGGCTTGGGTGGGCGAGTTGACAGCCTGCTCTCCTATCCGTAGTGTTCTCCGAGTTGCCATGGGGCCGGAACGGTTCTGCGGCAACCGATCCCGCCGCGGCAGCGGCAACCCAACTCGGCACGGCCTCCCACCTGGGAGAATTTCGGCACGCCGGAATTCTTTTTCCGAGGACTCGATTATGAGTCGCGGAGAGAACCCGCTAGAGTTCGGACGTCGGAACGGCCCAACGGCCGGGATGACAAGCCCTGCTGACTGGGAATCAGGTCCGAAAGGATCTGATAGAGTCGGAACCGCTGGAAAGGGAAACGCGAAAGCGTGGAACTGGAAGGCAGTCCGACCGGAAATCGGAACCGAAAGGGTCTGATAAGGTCGGAAACGCAAGACCGAAGGGAAGCGCCCGGAGGGCCCGGTGATACGGGGCCGAAGGAAGCGTCCGTTCCTTGAGAACTCAACAGCGTGCCAAAAGTCAACGCCAGAT
>DATCWZ010000069.1:0-3505 GCA_036566065.1 Streptomyces sp.
GGGCCGCGGTGAGCCCTGCTCACCACGGCCCCCGCGCCAAGGACTCAGGCCCGGACAGGCGTGCTGTCCACCGGCTCCTTCTTCCTCTTGTTCGGTGCCCCGTTGGGCCACAGGCGCGGCTTCCGCTTGGCGGCCAGGTCCTCGATCCAGCCGAGCGCGAGGATCGCGAGCCCGATCAGCGGCCAGACCAGGATCAGCACGATCCCGTTGTACCCCTTGTCCAGGTAGGCGTTGAACGTGTCGCCGAACCAGGGGATGTCCCAGAGTTCGTTGATGATCGGGGCGGTCGCCATCAGCAGCGCGTTGTGCCAGAGGTAGATCGTCACGGCCCGGTTATTGGCCAGCGTGATCGTGCTGTCCCACTTGGCGAGCCTGCCAGGCAGCTTCTGCCAGGACGGGGAGTACGCCAGCAGGATCGTGCAGAACCCGAGCGACCAGGTGGCCTGGGACAGCGGGATCTCGTCCAGGTTCCAGCCCTCGGAGGTGAGATGGCCCGCCGCCCACCAGAGGGCGAAGCCCATGGTGATCGCGGAGACCGACACCACCAGATAGCGCGGCAGCTTCTGCAGCAGTCCGTCGTTGTGCGCGAACCCCACGATCCAGCAGGCACCGAACACCGCGAAGTCGACGAGCCCCTCGCCGAACTCTCCCGGCACCGTCACCAGGCCCGTACCGATCACGGCCGTGAGACCGATCGGTGCGAGCAGCGTCACCCACGGCACCTTCCGGAACGCCTTGAGCAGGAGGGGCGAGGCGAGCACGAACCACAGATAGGCCCTGATGTACCAGAGCGGTCCGGCCGCCTGGTCGGCCCAGGAGCTCTCCAGCCACCCGCCCTCGGAGCCGCTCTCCCAGGGGTACGGAGGTGAGCCGAGCGGGAAGATGTAGCAGCCCAGCTTGATGAACCACCAGAGCCCCTCCTCCCGGACGGGCTTCCAGCCCATCGCGAACATCACCGGCACGACGATGAGCGCGAACGCCCACATCGGCGGCAGCAGTCTGCGGATCCTGCTCCGGATGACGCTCCACGCGGGTCGGGCCAGCGAGCGGGCCATCAGCGAACCGGCCAGCGCGAACATGACGCCCATGGACGGGAAGAGGACGGTCAGCCAGGCCCACCCGAAGAGGTGGAAGACGACGACGCGGGCCAGAGCGATGGCGCGCAGCAGGTCGAGATAGCGGTCGCGGCCGGGCTTTTTGGCCGCGGTGCCGGAGCCGTCCGCCTTGCCGGGGGCGGCGGGCTCCTGCGGGGCGGCCGGGGGTGCGGGGTTCGGAATCGTCGCCCGGGCGGTGGTGGTGGTCGCGGCGTGCGCCGGGCGGGCGCCGCGGTCCGGGGCGGGGAACTCGGCGCCGTAGGGGCCGTCTTGGTTGTACGGCTCACGCGGGCCGTACGGCGGGCCCTGGTGGGCCGGGTGGCCGGACGGGGGCTGGTTCGGGTATGTCACGCGACCGGCCTCCTGTCCTTCTTGTCGGTGTCCTTACGACGGTTCTGCGTACTGCCCGCGGGCGCCTCGGCCAGCACTCCCGTACGGCGCAGCTTCTGCCAGCGCAGCCGGCCGCCGGTGAGGGCGGTGATCCAGGACTGGAGCAGCACGACATACATGAGCTGCCGGTACAGGACCTGCTGGAGGGGCAGCGAGATCAGATGGATCATGCGTTCCCGGTCGAGACGGAAGGCGTACGCGGCGCAGATCGCCTGCACCAGCAGGACGCCGAACCAGGCGGCGATCGTCTTGCCCGTCGGGCCGAAGACCACTCCGTACAGCAGGAAGACATCGATCAGCGGCGCCAGCAGCGGCGCGACGACCATGAACAGGGCGACGAACGGCAGCCCGACCCGCCCGAACCGGCCCGAGGGGCCGCGCTCGATGAGGGAGCGGCGGTGCTTCCAGATGGCCTGCATGGTGCCGTACGACCACCGGTAGCGCTGCGACCACAACTGCTGCACGGACTCCGGCGCCTCGGTCCAGGCCCGGGCGTTCTCCGCGTACACGACCTGCCAGCCGTCGCGGTGCAGGGCCATCGTGACGTCGGTGTCCTCGGCGAGGGTGTCCTCGCTCATGCCGCCGACCCGGTCCAGCGCCTCACGGCGGAAGGCCCCGATGGCGCCGGGGATGGTGGGCATGCAGCGCAGGAGGTCGTACATCCGGCGGTCCAGGTTGAAGCCCATCACGTACTCGATGTGCTGCCAGGCGCCGATCAGGGTGTCGCGGTTGCCGACCTTCGCGTTGCCCGCGACGGCTCCGACCCTGCTGTCGGCGAAGGGCTTCACCAGCTCGCGGATGGTGGACGGTTCGAAGACCGTGTCGCCGTCCATCATCACGACGATGTCGTAACGGGCGTGCGCGATGCCGTTGTTGAGGGCGGCGGGCTTGCCCGCGTTGCGCTGGCGCACGACGCGGACGTTCGGCAGCCACATGGCGTCGACGATGTCGGCGGTGCCGTCCGTCGAGCCGTCGTCGATGACGATGACCTCGATGGGATAGTCGCTGGCCGTGAGGGATTTCACGGTGGCGGCTATGCACTCGCGTTCGTTGTACGCGGGCACCAGCACCGACACCGGCCGGTCGAAGGGCTCCCCCCAGGTGAAGTCCTTGCGGCGCACCTTGCGTGCGTGCACGAAGGACAGCACCAGCATCAACGCGAAGCGGGCGAGCACCAGCCCGCCGACGATCGCGAGGCCCACCACGAGCACATTGGTGATCTGCTCGGAGATGTCGACGGCGTAGACGAAGGCGTTGCCCTTCCACAGCGCGAAGCCGGTGACCGGGGTGTGCGCGCTGGGGGCGCCGAGGGCGGTGGTGAGGTTGGTGAACTGGTAGCCCTGCTTCTGCATCTGCGGCAGGAAGGTCCCGAGCGCGGCCACGGTCTGCGACCGGTTGCCGCCGGAGTCGTGCATCAGGATGATGGCGCCCTTGCCGTTCTTGGGCGTCGCCTGCGCGATGATCGCGGGGACGCCGGGGCGCTTCCAGTCCTCACTGTCGGTGTTGTTGACGACGGTGAGATAGCCGCGGCTGCCGACATACTGCGCCACGGGCCACGACTTGTTGTCCATGGCGTCGGCGAACGAGGAGTACGGCGGGCGGAACAGCGAGGTGCGGATGCCGGCCGCACCGGCCAGCACGAGCTGGTTCTGCGAGAGCTCCCAGTCGATGCGGCTGGGGGTCTGGTACGAGAGGTCGGGGTGGTTGAAGGTGTGCAGCCCGACCTCGTGCCCCTCCTTGACCATGCGGTTGACCAGCTCCGGATAGCGCGAGGCCATGGTGCCGGTGACAAAGAAGACTCCGTGGGCGTGGTTCTTCTTCAGCGCGTCGAGGACCTTCGGGGTCCACTCGGGGTCGGGGCCGTCGTCGAAGGTGAGGACGATCTTGTGGTCGGGTATCCGGAGCGTCTTGGCGCGCTCGGTGGTCGACCGGGCGTCGATGACCGGGCCGCCGTCGAGGACGCTCTGGGGTACGTGGGACGTGGAGGCCGGGGGCTGGATGCGGTGGTCGGCGAGGATCTC
>DATCWZ010000057.1:0-2423 GCA_036566065.1 Streptomyces sp.
CCCGCGGGCGGACAAGCACGGCGCGCGCCGGTGGGTGCCTTCCTGGAAGCTGGTCTCCGGCCTGAGCGTGGGTTTCCTCGCCATGCTGATGGGCGTCGCCGGCCTGGCGTACGCGATGGTCGTGCCGCCCAGCGTCAAGGACACGGCGAAGGCACAGAACAACGTCTACTACTGGGCCAACGGCGATCCGATGGTCGCCACCGGCGGCTCTGTGAACCGTCAGGAGATCGGCTACGCGCAGATCCCGGTGGCCATGCGGAACGCGGTCATCTCGGCCGAGAACAAGTCGTTCGAGACCGACCAGGGCATTGACCCCATGGGTATCGCCCGCGCCGTCTGGAACATGGCCAAGGGCGGCGAGACCCAGGGTGGATCGACGATCACACAGCAGTACGTGAAGAACTCGATGCTCACCCAGGACCAGACGCTGAGCCGGAAGTTCAAGGAACTCTTCATCACGCTCAAGGTCGGCAAGACCGTGAAGAAGCAGGCGGTCATGCAGGGCTACCTCAACGTCTCCTACTACGGCCGGGGCGCGTCCGGTCTGCAGGCCGCGGCCCGCACGTACTACAACAAGGACGCGACGGAGCTCAACCCCAGCGAGTGCGCCTTCCTGGCGACGCTCCTCAAGGGCGCCAGCTACTTCGACCCGGCGGGTGCGCCCGAGATCGACTCGGTCCAGGCCACGAAGGAAAAGAACACGAAGCGTGCGATGGAGCGCTGGAAGTGGATCCTTGACGAGGAGGTCAAGGACGGCCGGATGAGCCAGGCCGAGCGCGCCAAATACACGACGTTCCCGATGCCGCTGCCGCCGCGGAAGGACGCCAAGCTGGGCGGCCAGACGGGCTATCTGGTGGACCTCGCCACCAAGTACTTCCTCGCCCACAACGACAAGGGCATCACGGACAAGCAACTCGCCCAGGGCGGATACGAGATCCACACCACCTTCGACAAGAGCAAGGTCGACAAGCTCGAGCGCGCGATCCAGAAGGTGTACAAGAGCAAGATCGACCCGAAGAAGCGCCCGGACAAGGACACCCACGTCCAGTTCGGCGGCGCGTCGGTGGACACGAAGACCGGGGCCATTGTCGCCACGTATGGCGGCCAGGACGCGACCAAGCACTACACCAACAATGCCGACGCCACCGGTGCCCAGGTCGGTTCGACGTTCAAGCCGTTCGTGCTGGCCGCCGCGATGGAGTACGGCAAACGGGACCCGAAACTCGGTCCGGAGCAGGGAGAGTCCGAGCGCACCCCGGTCTCGCCCGACAGCATCTACAACGGCGACGACAAGCTGAAGATCAAGAACTACAACGGCGAGGTCTGGACGAACGAGGAGGGCAAGGAGTGGCTGCAGACCAACGACGGACACGACTCGCTCGGCCCCGTCACCCTGCGCGAAGCCATGCGGGTGTCCGCCAACTCCCCGTACGTGCAACTGGGTATGGACGTCGGCACCGACAAGGTCAAGCAGGCGGCCATGGCCGCCGGACTGCGTAATGACGATTACATGGCGGACTCGAAAGTCCCCTCGTTCTCGATCGGTACGTCGTCGCCGAGCGCCATCCGGATGGCCGGCGCCTACGCCACCTTCGCCACCAGCGGAAAGCAGCGTGAACCCTTCTCGGTGACCGAGGTCAAGAAGAAGGGCGAGGTCATCTACCGGCACGAGACGGTGACCAAGAGCGCTTTCGACGGGGTCATCGCGGACAACGTCACCGATGTTCTGAAGAACGTCGTGGAGCACGGGACGGGCACCCCCGCACGGCTGCCCGGACGCGATGTGGCGGGCAAGACGGGTACGACGGACGGCAACAAGTCCGCCTGGTTCGTCGGGTACACACGGCAGTTGTCGACCGCCGTCAGCATGTTCCGGATGGACGACGACGAGACGAAGAAGAACCGCAAGTTCGAGGAGATGTTCGGCACGGGTGGCGAGAAGCAGATCCACGGTGCCTCGTTCCCCGCGCAGATCTGGCACGACTACATGGCCGAGGCGATGCAGGGGCAGAAGGTCCTGAGCTTCCCGGAGCCGGAGCCGTGGGGCGAGAAGGTCTTCGGCGGCGGCGCGGCCAGCCCGAGTCCGACGCCCAGCCCGACGCCCAAGGAGTCGGCCACCACCGAGCCGCCCGCGGACCCGTCGCCCACGCCTCCCTCCCCTGACCCCTCCCCGAGCGAGACCTGCCGCAAGTTCGACTGGGACTGCAAGGACGGCGGGGCCACCAACACCGGGACCACCAACGGAGGCACCGATACCGGTACCACCGACGGCGGTACCGATACGGGCACGACCGACGGGGGTACCGATACCGGGACCACCGACGGCGGAACGACGGACGGCGGGACCGGAAGCACCAAGGGCGGCAACGGGAGCTCGGGCGGGCTCATCCGGGGCAGCACCGGGTGACACCGCCGTACCCCGG
>DATCWZ010000056.1:0-6191 GCA_036566065.1 Streptomyces sp.
TGCGCGCCGGCCCCGAGTCCGGTGGGAGCGTGCGGACCCCCGATGCCCGCACGGGAGTTGCCGCCGCCGGCCAGGAGTCCGCCGGGAGCGCCGCCGGGCTGCTGGGGCTGCTTGGGCGGCTGCTTGCCGCCGTGCGCGACCTCCATGGGCAGCATGACCAGCGCGGTCGTACCGCCGGAGTCGGAGGGCCGGAGCTGAATGCGGATGCCGTGGCGCAGGGACAGCCGGCCGACCACGAACAGGCCCATACGGCGGGACACCGACACGTCCACGGTGGGCGGTGCGGCGAGCCGCTCGTTGATCGAGGCGAGGTCCTCGGGGGAGAGCCCGATGCCCGTGTCGTGGATCTCGACGAGCACCCGTCCGTCGGGCAGCGCGTGACCGGTGACCCGGACCTTCGTCTGCGGCGAGGAGAACGACGTGGCGTTCTCCAGCAGCTCTGCGAGCAGGTGTACGAGGTCGTTGACGACCCGGCCCGCGACCTCGGTCGCGGGTACGGCGGCCAGTTCGATGCGTTCGTACTGCTCCACCTCGGAGGCGGCGGCACGAAGGACGTCGACCAGCGGCACGGGCCGCGTCCACCGGCGGCCCGGCTCCTCACCCGCGAGGACCAGAAGGTTTTCACCGTTACGCCGCATACGGGTGGCGAGGTGGTCGAGCTTGAAGAGGGAGGAGAGCTGGTCCGGGTCGGCCTCGCGCGACTCCAGTTCGGAGATCAGCGAGAGCTGACGCTGGATGAGGCCCTGGCTGCGGCGCGAGAGGTTGGTGAACATCGCGTTGACGTTGCCTCGCAGCAGTGCCTGCTCGGCTGCCAGCCGGACCGCCTCGCGGTGCACGTCGTCGAAGGCCGCGGCCACCTGGCCGATCTCGTCCCTGGAGTGCACACCGACCGACTCGACGGAGGTGTCGACCTCCTGCGGGTCCGTCTCGGAGAGCTGCTTGACCAGCTCGGGCAGCCGCTCCTGAGCGACCCTGGTCGCGGTGTCCTGCAGCCGGCGCAGCGAACGAATCATGGACCGCGCCACCACGAAGGCGCCGATCAGCGAGACGCCGAGGACGAGGAGGATGATCGCACCGCTGAGGATGGCCTCGCGCTGTGAACTCGCGCGCAGGTCACGCGCCTTGCTCTCCATGTCGCCGAGGAGGGTTTCCTCGATGGTCTTCATGGCCTGGATCTTGTTCGAGCTCTGGTCGTACCAGTCCATGTACGTACGTGGCTTGCGGTCCTCGATGCCCGTGGGGCTGTCGAGGACCTGCTTGGCGTACATGTCCGCGGCCTTGATCTCGGGGTTGCCGTTGGCCAGGGACGCGGTGAGTTCCTCGGGGTTGTTGCCCGTGGTCTCGTAGATCGTGCTGAACGAACTGAGGGCCAGCGCCTCCTTGCGCAGAGCGTTGCGGCCGAACTGCTGGTCGTTGTCGTTCAGGTGAGTCTTGGTGCTGTCGCCGGCGGGCAGGGCCGCGGCGATGACGGCGCGCTGGACCGAGGCGTACTCCTTGGCGGAGGAGAAGGCCGACAACGCCCGGGTCCGCTTGATCATGTCCGGGTTGCTCGTCGCCTGCGCCATGTCCTGCGAGAGGCTCAGCAGCGAGGTGATGAGCTGACTGTACTGGTCGATCGTGTTGAGGCTCGGGGAGTCAGGGGCGTACGCGTCCTTGCGGATCTCGCGGATCTGGCCGAGCTGGGTGGCGATCTGACTGACGCTCGCGTGAATGCCTTCGAGTGCCTCGTCGCCGTCGGACTTGCCGATCGCGGTGGTGGCCTCAAGGAAGGCGTCCTTGGCCTGATCGGTTCGCTTGCGCGGATCGGTGATCTTGAAGTCGGTGACCTTCGTGCCGTTCGCCAGCGGGCCGGCCGACCTGTCGCGCTCATCCTGGAGCGCGCTGGCGAGCTTGGTCGCCTGCTTGGTCATCTCGGTGAGCAGCTGCATGTGCTCCAACTGGTCCATGTCGTTCATGGAGTCGTTGATGCGCAGTCCGCCCAGCGTGGTCGCCGCAACCACCGGGAGCGCGAGCAGTGAGACCAGGCGCGTGCTGATGCGCCAGTTGCGCAGGGCTATTCGTGAGCCGGTGTTGACCGGCCCGCGCGGCTTGAGAGGCGTGATCGGCGACACGTCGCCGCCCGCCGTGACCGAGCGCCTGGCGCGATCGCCGCCGTGGCCGGCCGCAGCCGGACCCGGGTCCTGGGCGTGCTGGGGCGAGGAACCGCGGTCGTTCCCGCCGCGTGGCTCCTGTTCCGCGGGTGCTTCCCCCCGACCCTGACGGGTCTGGGGAGACCCCGTGCCATCCCTCTTGAAACGTCCCTGCACTAGCGTCGCAACCTCTGGACCAGGCGTCCCTTCCGCGTGCGGGCGGGACGGTGTCGGCGTCGTGGGGCGCTGGACGCGCCCCATGGTGGTCGTGAGTGACCGGCGTACTTCCCCCTCCCGCCGCCACTCGGCGCTGTGTTGCGCCACTGCGCGCTGGAGCCTGAAACCCGCGGCGGTGCGTGGAATTTCAGCACAGAGGAGGATCTCCAACAAGGCCCGTGTACCGGGCTGTGACCTGCGTGACGCTCTGTGACCGCTTCGTGACGAAACGTGGAGCGTGTTCGGGGTCAAATCGGGCCATTGAGGATGAGTCCCTTACGGGCGGGGGGTGTCCCAGTCGGCACGATCGGGAGCGGAATGACAGGTTCAGCGCCCTATTGTCCGATTCCCTCAGCTCCGGCAGCTGTCCGCAATGGAGGGATTGTCCGCAACTTCGTGAGCAAACTCACATGATGATCGCTGTCTCATCCCGACTCCCGCTGGGAAACGGATGTTTAGCCTGATGCTTTACAGGGATAGCGAATCCGACAACCCGGCACACCCATGGCGCGCCCACAGGGACAAGGACCCACACGGCAGATGAAGACGACGATGATGTTCCGCAGCATTGCCAACCCCCGGCGCACCACCCTGGCGAACCTCAAGGACGCCGAATCCCTGCACGCGCCGGAACAGCCGGAGCACCCCGTTCATCTGCCCACGCAGACGGCCAACCCGCGCCGCACGATCCTGACGGAAGCCCCCGCCGCGACCGCGGAGTAGCGCCCGGCCGGCTGTCCCCCTCACCCGCGCTAGCCTGGAGCGTCAGTCTTCAGCCAGCCAGTAAGTGAGGGGCGACAGCACCCGTGCGCATCGCCAGGTTCTCCATCGACGGCAATGTCGCCTTCGGCGCCGTCGAGGGCGAGGGGCCCGAAGGGCTCGTCCTCGACATCATCAAGGGCATCCCGTACACAGACTTCGAGCTCTCCGGCACCAAGGTCCCGCTGAGCAGGGTCCGGCTGCTGCCGCCGGTGCTCCCCAACAAGGTCGTGGCCATCGGCCGCAACTACGCGGAGCACGCCGCCGAGCTCGGCCAGCAGGTCCCGGACGTTCCGATCACCTTCTTCAAGCCCACCACCTCGGTGATCGGGGCCGGCGACTCCATCGAGTACCCCTCCTTCTCCGAGGAACTGCACCACGAGGCCGAACTGGCCGTGGTGATCGGCCGCATGTGCCGCGAGGTTCCGCGTGAGCGGGTCAAGGACGTCGTCTTCGGCTACACCTGCGCCAACGACGTGACCGCCCGCGACGTCCAGCGGCGCGAGAGCCAGTGGGCCAGGGCCAAGGGCTTCGACACCGCCTGCCCGCTCGGACCCTGGGTGGAGACGGACCTCGACCCCCGGGACCTCGCCATCCAGGCCACGGTCAACGGCGAGCAACGCCAACTGGGCCGTACGAGCGACATGGTCCGCTCGATCGAGGAGCTGGTCGTCCACATCACGGAAGCGATGACGCTGCTTCCCGGAGATGTGATCCTCACCGGCACCCCCGCAGGGGTCGGCCCCCTGCACATCGGCGACGAAGTCGCCGTCACCATCGAAGGCATCGGCACTCTCACCAACAAGGTGATCAAGCGTGGTTAACGGACCTGTCCGCGTACGTTTCTGTCCCTCCCCGACCGGCAACCCCCATGTGGGCCTGGTCCGCACCGCCCTGTTCAACTGGGCGTTCGCCCGTCACCACCAGGGCACCCTGGTCTTCCGTATCGAGGACACCGACGCGGCCCGCGACTCCGAGGAGTCCTACAAGCAGCTCCTGGAGTCGATGCGCTGGCTCGGTCTCGACTGGGACGAGGGCCCCGAGGTCGGCGGCCCCAACGCGCCGTACCGCCAGTCGCAGCGCATGGACATCTACAAGGACGTCGCCGGCCGGCTGCTGGCCGCCGGGTACGCGTACCACTGCTACTGCACCACCGAGGAGCTGGACGTCCGCCGCGACGCCGCCCGCGCGGCGGGCAAGCCGTCCGGTTACGACGGCCACTGCCGCGCCCTGAGCGCCGAGCAGATCGCCGCGTACGAGGCGGAGGGCCGCACCTCCATCGTCCGCTTCCGGATGCCCGACGAGGCGATCACCTTCACCGACCTGGTCCGCGGCGAGATCACCGTCCAGCCGGAGAACCTGCCCGACTACGGCATCGTCCGGGCCAACGGCGCGCCCCTCTACACGCTGGTCAACCCCATCGACGACGCGATGATGGGGATCACCCACGTCCTGCGCGGCGAGGACCTGCTGTCCTCGACCCCGCGTCAGGTCGCCCTGTACCGGGCGCTGACGGAGCTGGGCGTCGCGAAGGCGACCCCCGCGTTCGGCCACCTCCCCTATGTCATGGGGGAGGGCAACAAGAAACTCTCCAAGCGCGACCCGCAGGCATCGCTCAACCTCTACCGCGAGCGCGGGTTCCTGCCCGAGGGCCTGCTGAACTACCTCTCGCTGCTGGGCTGGTCCATCGCCGAGGACCGCGACCTCTTCGGGATGGACGAGCTGGTCGCCGCGTTCTCCATCGAGGACGTCAACGCCAACCCGGCCCGCTTCGACCTCAAGAAGTGCGAGCACATCAACGCCGAGCACATCCGCATGCTCGACGTGAAGGCGTTCACCGAGGCATGCGGCCCCTGGCTGAAGGCCCCCTTCGCGCCCTGGCGCCCCGAGGCCTTCGACGCGGACGCGTTCGCGGCGATCGCCCCGCACGCCCAGACCCGCGTCACGGTCCTGTCCGACATCACGGCCAACGTCGACTTCCTCTTCCTCGACGAGCCGGTCGAGGACGAGGCGTCCTGGAAGAAGGCCATGAAGGAGGGCTCCGACGCCCTGCTCACCACTGCCCGCGCCAACCTGCTGGCCGCCGACTGGAATGCCGGGTCGCTGAAGGCCGCGGTACTGGCCGCCGGCGAGGAGCACGGCCTGAAGCTGGGCAAGGCCCAGGCCCCGGTCCGCGTGGCCGTCACGGGCCGCACGGTCGGCCTGCCGCTGTTCGAGTCCCTGGAGGTCCTGGGCCGCGAGAAGACGATCGCCCGCGTCGACGCCGCGCTGGCCAAGCTGGCGGCGTAACGCCCGCATGCCCACCGGAGGCCGGAGTACCCCCAGGGCGCTCCGGCCTCCGCCCGTTCACGGCGCTTGGGGCACCTCGTGCGGGACAGCCTGCTGTCCGGGGATCACAACCCGCGGTGCCCTCGGCGCGCCGCACCTGAACATCAGACTGGACGACTGCGCGGTACGCCGGTCGGAGACGACGATGCCGCCGCGCCACTTCCCTGCCTGGTCCTGGTAGCGGAACTGAAGGTTCTTGAGACGCTCCCCGAACTGCTCTCGCAGCGGCGCGTAGGCGTCGTCGCAGTGCACGTTCCACGTCAGGTCATTGAGGTACGCGTGGCAGGCAATGGGAAACAGGAGGGAGGACACCACACGATCTGCGACCTGCAACAGAGTGTGGGTGTCGCTGTGCCCGAAGACGGGAGACTCGATGATGCCCCGGAGACCGTCCCCGCCCGTGCGGTATTTCCGAGTGGTCACGCAGTGCACATTGGGCGCGTTCTTCACCTTGGTCCGGCTGTCCAGGACCATGATTCCCCGGGAGTGTTCGTGAGCGAGCTGCGCCTGGAAGGTCTCGGTCAAAGAGCCCACAGAGCTCGGATATACGCCGGACTCGTTGAAGGCGAGTCCCTCCTCCTTGATCCATACGCGGGCTAGAAGCCGCGCGTCGTGGCCCTCCAGTATGTCCAGGAGGGACGACAGGAGGTCCATCGCGGCACGATGCCAGTTGTGGTTGCCCGCCCGAAGGTTCTTACGGACATCGGAGCCCTTGATCTCGTGCTGGATCAGCTCGGACAGATGCATGACATGCCGTAA
>DATCWZ010000040.1:0-5958 GCA_036566065.1 Streptomyces sp.
CCCGCGGCTGCCCCGTACGGCACGCGCACAGTGAGGAGGGGCGTATCCGGCCACCGGATACGCCCCTCCTTCCTGCCTCGCCGACCTGCGGGGGGACCGCACGCGGGCCCGGTACCGGCTGGATGCGGACCCGCCGCCACCCTCCCATCGATGGGCAGTAAGTCGTGCGATCCGGCGCCGTCCGCGCTGCCACGGAGTGTCGGGCAGGTCGGCAGAGCGGACGGCGCGGGTGCGGGTCGTCAAGCTGTACGAGGGGGAGCCGACGACCCGGCCGCCTCTTGCGAGAAAGCTCATTCAACCGGCCGCCGGACCGGCGCGGCAGAGTGCGCGGCAGGAGGGTTCGGGCATTTGGTTCACACCCCGTGTGAAACGTGCTCCACTAGCCTCATTGCGACACGCACATGGGGGAGCAATGGAGCCCAACGTCCTGCTCGAATCCCTGATCGACGAGGCCGGAGTGTCCCGGGCCGGCCTTGCCGGTCATGTCAATCAGGCCGGTCGCGCCCGCGGTCTGTCCCTGCGCTACGAACACACCGCCGTAGCCCGCTGGCTCAAGGGACAGCGCCCCCGCGGACAGGTGCCCGACCTGATCTGCGAGGTCCTCGGCGAGCGGCTGCACCGGGCCGTCACCCTCGACGACATCGGCATGGGCACGGCCGGCGGCAGCACCGCGCCGAACGGCGCGGGCCTGTCCGGATTCGTCGAGCGGGCCACCGCCCTGTGGCGCTCCGACGAACAGCGGCGCCCCCATGTCCTCGCCGCCCCGGCCCTCACGGGCACGACGGCGGTGATGCCGGTCTGGGAGTGGGAGAACCCGCCCGAGGACGCCGATGTGTCCCGGCCGGGAGACGCCCGCGTGAGCATGGCGGATATAGCGACACTACGAGCCGCCCGTGCGCACTACGAGCAGATGTACCGCAAGGCGGGCGGTATAGCGACCAGGGCCCGCGTCGTCCGCTTCCTCAACACCGAGACCGCGCCGCTGCTGCGGGGCGGCTACAGCGACGCGATGGGCCGCAAACTGCACCGGGCCACCGGCGGGCTCGTGGCCGTCGCGGGAATCTGCGCGTACGACTCCGACGCCCACGGCCTGGCCCAGCGCTACTTCTACCAGGCGCTGCGGCTGGCCAAGGCCAGCGGCGACCGGGGGCTCGGCGGCTATGTCATCGCGCTGCTGGTCAACCAGTCGCTGTTCCTGGCCGACTACCGCAGGTCCGTCGCCTTCGCCGAGGCCGCACTGCGGGCGGCGGGCCCGCACATGACCCCGGCCCTGGCCGCCGATCTGTACGCGATGCAGGCCAAGGCGTACGCACAGCTCGGCGACCAGCGCGGCGCGCTGGCGTGCATCGCGCGCGCGGAGGCGGAGGCCGGACGTATCCGGCGCGGCCATGAACCCGACGAAACAGGCTACGTCCAGCCCGGCCTCGTCAATGTGCAGGTGGCGGAGGCGCTGCTGAGCCTCGGGGACCTCGGCGCCGCCCGGGAGCACGCGACGACCGCCGTACGCTCCCCGGCGCACGACCGCGGCCGTGTGCACCGGCTGGCGATGCTCACCCGTCTGGAGCTGCTCCAGGGCGAGGCCGACCGGGCGGCCCGTACCGCCGCCGAAATGGCCGAACACGCCCGGGGCATGGAGTCGCAGCGGCTGCGCGACCGGCTGCGCGCCGTGCGCAGGCAGCTCTTGGCGAGCGGGTGCGCGGACGCCCGGGAGGCGGCCGGACTCATCGACGGCGCGCTGCTCGTGCCTCTGTGAGCTCCGTGGCGCCCGCGTCCATTCGTTCCGCTGCGAGGCGGTCGCTGCTCAGATGTTGCCATCGACCTGTCGGAAGGTGGCAAAACTGTGCAGTGGACGAACTTAAGTGAACACACCGTGTATGAGAACCGTTGGTTCCGGGTCAATCTGGCGGATGTCGCGCTTCCCGACGGCCGCCGTCTCGACCACTTCCTCATCCGGCTCCGCCCCGTCGCGGCGGCGACCGTCGTCAACGAGTCCAATGAGGTGCTGCTGCTGTGGCGGCACCGGTTCATCACGGACAGTTGGGGCTGGGAGTTCGCGGCGGGTGTCGTGGAGGACGGCGAGGACATCGCCGACGCCGCCGCCCGCGAGATGGAGGAGGAGACAGGCTGGCGCCCCGGCGAGCTGTATCCCCTGATGACCGTGGAGCCCGCCAACGGCCTCATCGACGCCCGGCACCATCTGTACTGGTCGCGGGAGGCGACGTACACCGGGCATCCGGCGGACGACTTCGAGTCCTCGCGCCGGGAGTGGGTGCCGCTCAAGCTCGTACCGGACATGGTCGCCCGCGGTGACATCCCGGCGGCCAATATGGCCGCCGGTCTGATGATGCTGCATCACATGCGGCTGGGCTGACGGCCCCCGGACACACGAAGGGCCGGCCGGGGGTCTCCCGGCCGGCCCACGTGTACGGTCCAGTCGTCCTGGTCCAGCGTCCCGGTTCAGGCGTACGGGTAGAAGCCCGAGCCCGTCTTGCGGCCCAGCCGGCCCGCGGCCACCATGCGCTGGAGCAGCGGGGGAGCGGCGTACAGCGGCTCCTTGTACTCGGCGTACATCGAGTCGGCGACCGACGCCACCGTGTCCAGACCGATCAGATCGGCGAGCTTCAGCGGGCCCATCGGGTGGGCGCAGCCCATCTCCATGCCGTTGTCGATGTCCTCGCGGCTCGCGATGCCCGACTCGAACATCCGGATCGCGGAGAGCAGATACGGAATCAGCAGCGCGTTGACGACGAACCCGGATCGGTCCTGAGCGCGGATCGCGTGCTTGCCGAGCACGTCCTGCACCACGGCCTCGGCGCGCACTATCGTCTCGTCGGACGTCGTCAGCGCGGGGATCAGCTCGACGAGCCGCTGCACGGGCGCCGGGTTGAAGAAGTGGACGCCGATGACCCGGTCCGGGCGCGAGGTCGCGACCGCCAGCTTCACCAGCGGGATGGAGGAGGTGTTGGAGGCCAGGATCGCGTCCTGCCTGGTCACCACCTGGTCGAGCACCTGGAAGATCTCGGTCTTGACCTGCTCGTTCTCCACGACGGCCTCGATGACGAGGTCGCGGTCGGCGAACTCGCCGAGGTCGGTGGTGAAGGTGAGACGGCCGAGCGTCTCGTCGCGCTCCTCCGCGGTGATCTTGCCGCGGTCGGCGGCCTTCGAGAGGGAGTTCTGCAGCCGGGTACGGCCTATCTCCAGTGCTTCGCCGGTGGTCTCGGCGACCTTGACGTCAAGGCCGCTGCGGGCGCAGACCTCCGCGATGCCCGCGCCCATCTGGCCACAGCCCACCACTCCGACGCGTGCGATGTCGGCCATAGAGTCCGTCACCTGTGCCTTTCGCTGATTCTCGTTGCGGCAGTCCCCGTATGGTTCCGGTACCCGCCTCGACCTCAAGACGGTACCCCGCGCCCGTGCCCCTTCGGCCCGCGGGTGGCGGCGCTCCGGGGCGGACAGGATCAGCATGGCGCACGGCGGCCGCGGCAACACGGACACGCGGGAACCGGGCGACGGAAGACGTACGGAATGCGGCGCTTCGGCCGAAGGGCACTAGGGTCGCCGGAGCCGCCCCCTTCGGACACCGCCCACCCCAGATGCAGACAGGCCGCCCGGAGGTACCGCGATGTATTCGAACGGGCGTTCTGGTTAGATGTCCCGCCCGGCACCGTCGGACGGGGGGAGGGAAGCCCGGAGGTTCACGCGAAACCTCCGGGCCCGTCCCTACCGCTTCTTCCGGTCCCGGGACGCCGTGTGCTGCACGACGCTGTCGGGGCCGGGGGACATCAGATGCTCGTGGCCGTCCTCGAAGCGCAGCCGGAACGGCGGCGTTCCTCCGGCGCCGAGTACTTCGATGATCTCTGCGACCCGGTCGTGCTGCCCCACGGTCCTGCCGTGCAGCAGAAGCCGGTCGCCCGGGTGTGCCTCCATCGGGAGTGACCTCCTCACGAATGGCGATCCATGTCGACAAGTCTATGACCGGAAGTGCCCCGTCCGCTGGCTGGACGCGGGGCGGTAGCCTCCGCTCATGACCGACACCGACACCCCTTCGAGCCGTTACGAGATCTCCTCCGATCCGTCCAGGCTGGACCCCGCCCGCATACACACCTGGCTCTCCACGGACGCGTACTGGGCCATCGGCCGCAGCCGCGAACAGCAGGACCGGGCCATCGCCGGATCGCTCAACTTCGGGGCCTACGACGCGGACTCCACCGAGCAGGTCGCCTACGCCCGGGTGGTCACCGATCACGCCACGTTCGCCTGGCTCTGCGATGTGTACGTCGACCGGGCGGCCCGCGGCCAGGGTCTCGGCACCCGTCTCGTCACCGAGGTCCGGGACCGGCTGGCCCCCACCGGTATCCGCAGGTTCCTGCTGGCGACCGATGACGCCCACGGGGTGTACCGCAAGATCGGCTTCGCACCGCTGGCGGCCCCCGAGAAGTGGATGGCCCTCCGGCTCGGCTGAACCGGGGGCCGCGTCCGCCGATCCCGACCCCTTGACCGCCGGGGCACTGGGATCCACGATCACGGCCATGAGTGTTCGTGTCTCTCTGGTAGCCGCAGCACGAAGCTCCTCCCTCCTCGCCGAGCGCTTCGACGACGACCGGCCGCTCGACCGGACCGGCTGGTACGAGGTGAGCCTCGCGGCGCCCGTCCTGGTGCCGCTCGGTGCCGCGGAACTGCGCTACTGCTCACCGACCCCCCGCAGCCGGGCCACCGGCGACGCCCTCGGGTACGCCCCGATGGCACAGCCCGCCCTGCGCGACTGCGACATGGGCCGCTGGCGCGGCATGACCCTGGCCGATGTCGCGGCCCGGGAACCGGCCGCCGTCGACACCTGGTTCTCCGACCCGCGCTCGGCGCCGCACGGCGGCGAGCCGCTGCTCGCGTTCATCGGGCGGGTGGGGGCCTGGCTCGACACCAGGCCCGCCTGCGACGGCGCCATAGTCGCGGTCGCCGAACCGGCCGTGCTGCGAGCCGCCCTCGTCTACGCGCTGAATGCCCCGCCCTCGACGTACTGGAACGTGGACGTCCACCCGCTGTCGACGTTCACCCTCACGGGGACGCCGGGCTGCTGGAGCCTCACCCTCGAAGCGCTGGCCCGCTGACTGGAGCCTTCCCGCGCGTCCGACCAGTCGGTATGGTGCGTTTCAGCCCGGTTCACCTTCACCGGGCGGCCCCGAGACGAGGAGACTTCCGTGCCGCAGATCCACGGCTACTGCGACGACAGGTTCGCCACGGTGCGCGACGCGTTCGAAGCGAACTTCGCGGATTACGACGAGCTGGGCGCGGCCGTCACCGTGCTGGTCGACGGCAAGCCCGTGGCCGACCTGTGGGGCGGCTGGGCGGACAGGGCCCGTACCCGCCCCTGGGAGCGGGACACCGTGGTCAACGTCTGGTCCACGACGAAGGGGCCGACCGCGCTCTGCGCTCACGTCCTCGCCGACCGGGGGCTGCTGGACCTCGACGCTCCCGTTGCCGCGTACTGGCCGGAGTTCGCCGCGGCCGGCAAGGAATCCGTACGCGTACGCCATCTGCTCTCGCACCGGTCGGGCGTGTCGGGGCTGCGCGAGCCGCACACCCTGGCCGCGCTGTACGACTGGGAGGCGACCACGGCCGCGCTCGCGGCGACCGAGCCGTGGTGGGAGCCCGGCACCGTGTCCGGGTACCACGCGATCTCGTACGGATTCCTGGTCGGCGAGGTCGTCCGCCGGATCACCGGGCTGATGCCGGGAGAATTCCTCCGGAAGGAGATCACGGGGCCGCTCGGCATTGACTTCGCCATCGGCTTCCCGGCGGCGGAGGAGGGCCGCGTCGCCGAACTGGTGCAGTCAAGGGCCGCCGCGAGCGCGCAGGCCGCGCTCTTCGCCCGGATGACGCCGCTGGCCGTCGCGTCGCTGCTCAATCCCGGTACGGGCAGGGCCGTCGCCAACACTCCCGAGTGGCGGGCCGCCGAGATCC
>DATCWZ010000034.1:0-2841 GCA_036566065.1 Streptomyces sp.
GGCGCGAGTCGGTCGTGATCCTCGGTGCCGGGCCGAACCGGATCGGGCAGGGGATCGAGTTCGACTACTGCTGCGTGCACGCCGCGATGACGGTCCGCGACTCGGGGCGCGACGCCGTGATGATCAACTGCAACCCCGAGACGGTGTCCACGGACTACGACACCTCCGCGCGGCTGTACTTCGAGCCGCTGACGCTGGAGGACGTGCTGGAGATCGTGCACGCCGAGACCCTCGCGGGTCCGGTCGCCGGGGTCATCGTCCAGCTCGGCGGTCAGACCCCGCTGGGCCTCTCGCAGGCCCTCAAGGACAACGGCGTCCCCATCGTCGGCACCTCCCCGGAGGCCATCCACGCCGCCGAGGACCGCGGCGCCTTCGGCCGGGTCCTGGAGGAGGCCGGGCTGCCCTCCCCGAAGCACGGCACCGCCACCACCTTCGCCGGAGCCAAGGCCATCGCCGACGAGATCGGCTACCCCGTCCTCGTACGCCCCTCGTACGTGCTCGGCGGGCGGGGCATGGAGATCGTGTACGACGAGGCCAGGCTGTCCACGTACATCACGGAGTCCACCGAGATCAGCCCTACCCGGCCCGTCCTGGTCGACCGCTTCCTGGACGACGCGATCGAGATCGACGTCGACGCGCTCTACGACGGCAGCGAGCTCTACCTCGGCGGCGTGATGGAGCACATCGAGGAGGCAGGCATCCACTCCGGCGACTCCGCCTGCGCCCTGCCCCCGATCACCCTCGGCGGCTACGACATCAAGCGGCTGCGCACCTCCACCGAGGCCATCGCCAAGGGCGTCGGGGTCCGCGGACTGATCAACATCCAGTTCGCGCTGTCCGGCGACATCCTGTACGTCCTGGAGGCCAACCCGCGCGCCTCGCGGACCGTCCCCTTCACCTCGAAGGCGACCGCCGTGCCGCTGGCCAAGGCCGCCGCCCGCATCTCGCTCGGCGCGACCGTCGCGGAACTGCGCGAGGAGGGCCTGCTGCCCCGGCACGGCGACGGCGGCACCCTGCCGCTGGACGCGCCGATCTCCGTCAAGGAGGCCGTCCTGCCCTGGTCGCGGTTCCGCGACTTCCACGGCCGCGGCGTCGACACGGTGCTCGGCCCGGAGATGCGTTCCACCGGCGAGGTCATGGGCATCGACTCGGTCTTCGGCACGGCGTACGCCAAGTCGCAGGCCGGTGCGTACGGCCCGCTGCCCACCAAGGGCCGCGCCTTCATCTCGGTGGCCAACCGCGACAAGCGCTCGATGATCTTCCCCGCGCGCGAGCTGGTCGCCCACGGCTTCGAACTGCTGGCCACCTCCGGCACGGCCGAGGTGCTCAAGCGCAACGGCATCAGCGCCTCCGTCGTACGCAAGCAGTCCCAGGGCGAGGGCCCCGACGGCGAGAAGACCATCGTCCAGCTCATTCACGCCGGCGAGGTCGACCTCATCGTCAACACCCCGTACGGTACCGGCGGCCGTCTCGACGGCTATGAGATCCGTACGGCCGCCGTGGCGCGGTCCGTGCCCTGCCTGACGACGGTGCAGGCGCTCGCCGCCGCCGTCCAGGGCATCGACGCGCTCAACCACGGCGACGTCGGCGTGCGCTCCCTCCAGGAACACGCACGGCATCTGACCGCGGCCCGCGACTAGGGGAAAGGGGGACACCGGAAGCGGTGTCCCCCTCCTCATGGCCCTCATGCCCGACGCCTCACGAGGACACCGATGTACACACTCTTCTTCCGGCTGGTCTTCACGCGGATGGACCCGGAGCGCGCGCACCGGCTGGCCTTCCGCTGGATCCGGTCCGCGGCCCGCGTCCCGGTGCTGCGCACCCTCGTGGCCGCCGTGCTCGCCCCCCGCCACACGGAGCTGCGCACCGAGGCGTTCGGCCTGCGGATGCACGGGCCCTTCGGCCTGGCCGCCGGGTTCGACAAGAACGCCGTCGCGATCGACGGCATGTCGATGCTCGGCTTCGACCACGTCGAGATCGGTACGGTCACCGGCGAACCGCAGCCCGGCAACCCGCCCAAGCGCCTGTTCCGCCTCGTCCCCGACCGCGCGCTGATCAACCGCATGGGCTTCAACAACGATGGTTCCGCCGTCGTCGCGCGGCGGCTGGCCGCGCGCCGCCCCGTGTTCCGTACGACGGTCGGCGTCAACATCGGCAAGACCAAGGCGGTGCCCGAGGCGGAGGCCGCAGGCGACTACGTGAAGTCCGCGGAGCGCCTCGCGCCGTACGCCGACTACCTCGTGGTCAACGTCTCCTCGCCCAACACCCCTGGGCTGCGGAACCTCCAGGCCACCGCGGCGCTCCGTCCGCTGCTGACCGCCGTGCGCGAGGCCGCCGACCGCGCCGTGAGCGGCCGTCGCGTGCCGCTGCTCGTCAAGATCGCGCCCGATCTCGCCGACGAGGACATCGACGCCGTCGCCGACCTCGCCGTCGAACTCGGCCTCGACGGCATCATCGCCACCAACACCACCATCGCCCGCGAGGGCCTCGGCCTGACCTCCCGGCGCACGCTCACCGAGCAGACCGGCGGACTCTCCGGTGCGCCCCTCAAGGAGCGCTCCCTGGAGGTCCTGAGCCGTCTGTACGCCCGGGTGGGCGACGACATCACCCTGGTCGGGGTCGGGGGCATCGAGAACGCCGAGGACGCCTGGCGGCGCATCCTCGCCGGCGCCACGCTGGTCCAGGGCTACAGCGCCCTCATCTACCGGGGCCCCTTCTTCGCCCGGTCGGTCCACAAGGGGCTTGCCGCCCGGCTGGCCGCCTCCCCGTACGCCACCCTCGCCGAGGCCGTCGGCGCCGAGACCCGGAAGGCCGTGCAGTGACCCCTGAACCCTTCGGCGC
>DATCWZ010000030.1:0-2468 GCA_036566065.1 Streptomyces sp.
CGTATTGTACGTGTTTCGGGGCGACCAGCTGGGGACCTACGCGTTCGTGGAACAAGTCCGCCACCGACAAGGAGACCGCCGACGAGAAGAGCGCGAAGGCTGCCGACAAGAAGGCCGACAAGAAAAAGCCCGCAGCCGGCGAGGACACCACCGACAACAAGGCGTCCCGCGCCGAAGGCCAATCCGCCGCCACCCGCGTCCTCGCCACCGGCCCCTCCGCCGCCGTGCAGAGCGCGGCCCTGAAGCGCCAGGCCGGCGCTCTGCAGAAGCCCGGACCGGACGACGGGGCCGCCGCGGGTGCGTACGCTCCCGTGGGCACCGCCGCCCCCGCCTCCGTCAAGGGTCTCGTCGGCAAGAACGGCAAGGCGCTCACTCTGCGGTTCGTCCTGCCGTCCGGTCCCGGATCGCGGTCGCTGCGCGCCGTCGGGGACAAGATCGCCGGGATGCTGGAGTCGGTCGGCATCGGCACCGAGATCACCAAGGTTCCCGACGAGAGCTACTTCAAGGACCACATCGCGTCCGGCGACTACGACCTGGCGCTGTACTCCTGGCCCGCCACCGCCTACCCGGCGACGGACGGCCGCCCGATCTACGCCAAGCCCGAGCCCGCCACCGACGGATCGCTGCTCGTCGAGCAGAACTACACCCGGGTCGGCACCGACCACATCGACCAGCTCTTCGACCAGGCGGTGTCCGAGCTCGACCAGAACAGGGCCCGGAACCTGATGAAGCAGGCCGACGCCCGGATCTGGGCCGCCGCCGGATCGATCCCGCTGTATCAGCGCCCGCAGCTCGTCGCGGTCGACAAGAAGCTCGCGAACGTCGGCGCCTTCGGGTTCGCCACCCCCCGATACCAGGACATCGGGTACAAAAAGCACGAAGCGGCAGGTCCCCCAGCGAACCGTAAGAAATAGCTGGTCAAGTCGGTATCCAAGCTCAGGAACAGCTCAATTCGCTTGCCCGCCGGCCCGCCCGGCGGGCAAGCTTGCCCACGTCTCGATCCGGGCTGCACAAACCTCCTCAAGCGCTGTCCACCCGGTTCGGAGCATGGCTGGATCCTGCCTAGAAACCAGCCGAAAATCGGCTTAACGCCACTCTCACGAATTGGTCCGGGAAGCTTCAGGTGTGTCGGGCCCGTAGAATTGACCGGCCGAGGCGTGTCCGTCCGGCGGGGCGTACGGGACTCGAGACCGACTGAGACGCCTGATTCCCACGATCCGAGAGAAGCGCAAGCCACCCATGCCCACCCGCCACGACATCCGCAACGTAGCCATCGTCGCCCACGTCGACCACGGCAAGACCACACTGGTCGATGCCATGCTCAAGCAGGCAGGCGCGTTCGCCGCGCACGCCGCCGAGCACCTCGACGAACGCATGATGGACTCGAACGACCTGGAGCGTGAGAAGGGCATCACGATCCTCGCCAAGAACACGGCGGTGAAGTATCACCCCAAGGACGGCGGGGACCCGATCACGATCAACATCATCGACACCCCCGGCCACGCCGACTTCGGCGGTGAGGTCGAGCGCGGCCTGTCGATGGTGGACGCGGTCGTGCTGCTGGTCGACGCTTCCGAGGGCCCGCTCCCGCAGACCCGCTTCGTGCTCCGCAAGGCGCTGGCGGCCAAGCTGCCGGTCATCCTGTGCGTGAACAAGACGGACCGCCCGGACTCGCGGATCGCCGAGGTCGTCGACGAGACGTACGACCTCTTCCTGGACCTGGACGCGGACGAGGAGCAGATCGAGTTCCCGATCGTCTACGCCTGCGCGCGTGACGGTGTCGCCTCGCTGACCAAGCCGCAGGACGGCACGGTTCCGCAGGACAGCACCAACCTGGAGCCGTTCTTCAACACCATCCTCTCCACCGTCCCCGCCCCGGAGTACGACGAGTCGGCGCCGCTGCAGGCTCACGTCACCAACCTGGACGCGGACAACTTCCTCGGCCGTATCGCGCTGTGCCGCGTGCGGCAGGGCGAGCTGCGCAAGGGCCAGACCGTCACCTGGATCCGGCGTGACGGCACGATGTCCAACGTGCGCATCACCGAGCTGCTGATGACGGAGGCGCTCACCCGCAAGCCTGCCGAGAAGGCCGGCCCCGGCGACATCTGCGCCATCTCGGGTATCCCGGACATCATGATCGGCGAGACGCTGGCCGACCCGGAGAACCCGATCGCCCTGCCGCTGATCACGGTGGACGAGCCCGCCATCTCGATGACCATTGGTACGAACACCTCGCCGCTGGTCGGTAAGGGCGGCAAGGGCCACAAGGTGACGGCCCGTCAGGTGAAGGACCGGCTGGACCGTGAGCTGGTCGGCAACGTCTCGCTCCGGATCCTGGACACCGACCGCCCCGACGCCTGGGAGGTCCAGGGCCGCGGCGAGCTCGCGCTGGCCATCCTCATCGAAACGATGCGGCGCGAGGGCTTCGAGCTGACGGTCGGCAAGCCGCAGGTCGTCACCAAGCAGAT
>DATCWZ010000025.1:0-2781 GCA_036566065.1 Streptomyces sp.
CGGTCGTGGCCGCTGCGATCTCGTCCTCGCTCGGGTAGCGCACCGCGGTGTACACACCGCCCGTGTCGAGCACCGTGACGCCCCTGGCGAGCTTGTAGAACCGCATGAGCCTGCTGCCCGGGACGGCCGCACCCTCGTCCACGGACGGGGTGCGGAACATCCACGGCATGATCAGGCGGAGTTGATCGAGCTGGACGTCTCGGCCCGGATCAAGCACTCGTTGCGATAGATCTTCCAGCCCGCAACGCCGTACCAGCCCAGCGGCCGGAACCGGCCGAGCTTGTCCACAATGGGACCGGCCACGACATGGAACTCCTCGGCGACAGCCTCGGCCAGGGCCTCACGGCCCGCGTAGTAGGTCCGGAAGCGGCGCACCGTGTTGTCGCCGGTGCCCGCGTCCACGGCGTTGTAGCAGCGCGGGGACTCGACATAGAAGGCGCCCTCGTAGGCACCCAGCTCGCCGGCCCAGATGTTGCCGGCCGCACTGTAGTTGTGCGGGTCACGCCAGGCGGCAGCGCCGGTCTCGGCCCGCAGGTCGTGGGAGACCTCCGGGTGAATCGCCGACCAGTACAGCCCGTCCTTCTTCGGGACGGACTTGTTGGCGCGCAGCTTGGCCGGGGCCAGCCGGGCGATGGCCGAGTTGAACGTGTCCGTGGCCGCCATGGTCGTGCCCACGGGAGTGGACACGGTGCCGTTGGTCACGTAGGAGACCGTGCCGGCCTTGCGCTGAATGACGTTGGAGCCCGAGCGCAGCTCGGTCTGCACGACCACATCCATGGAGTCGGCCGCGTTGTAGGCGATGAGATTCGCCATGGCCGGGTCCACGTCGGTCAGCGAGAACAGGAACAGCTTCCTGGTCCGCAGGACCACGTTGCCATACTCATTCAGCGTCAGCGTGATGGTGTTGGGGTTGGCGAGCGCCACCGCGTCCGGGTCGGTGGTCTCCGTGAGCGCGGTCGTCGCGGTCGCCATGTCCTGGTACTTCTCCAGGACGATGCTGCCGCCGGGGGCGGTCGCGTTCGCGGGCCGCTTGTCAGCGACCGCACGGAACATGGGCTGCGAACGCAGCGCGAAGCCGAAAGTCTTGTCGTACGCCGTCTGAACGGCGTTGGACATTGCCGAAGTGTCTGTATACGCGTTAGCCATGGCCTCTCACCCCCCGTAACGGGGATGCCGAAGGAATCGGGAAGAGGTCAGTCCCAGTAGAACTGCGAGCCCTGCGCCTGCATGAGCTGCGCCAGTTCCTGCGGGGTCTTCGCGGCGTTGAGCGCCGCGGCGAGCTCCGCATCAGTGCCCTGCGGGGTGGCCACGCCCTGCGTGCCCTGCTCCTGCATGCGCTGCATCTGTTCCTGACCGGAAGCCGGAACCGTGGAAGCGGGCGGACCCTGAGGGGTCTGCACCTCGCCCTGCTGCTCCCCCTCGGGGAGCCTGGCCAGGGCACCGCCGTTGGCGGTCAGCCAGTCGTCCAGCTTGTCGGGCGTGCCCGTGTACAGCCCTGCGGCTGCGGGGGCGTAGCCCTTGGCCTTGAGCGCGTCAGCGACCTGGTCCTTGACCTGCGCGGCCTTCAGGCGGTCGTTCTCCGCCCTCAGCTCCTGCACCTGTCCCGAGAGCTTCGCCAAGCCTTCGCGGAACCACTTGGGTCCCTGCTGCTGGTCGGATGCCTCGCCCAGGTCCGGCTGTTCGCCGGTCTCGTCATAACCGAAGCCGTACTCGCTCACTGCCCACTCCCGTTCGCTTCGCGGCCTGCTCGCCCCCAGGGGAGGGGGTCCGCGCTCCGCTGCCGGCCTTGGCCTGAGAGGGACGGGGCCGGTCGGTCCGTCAGCGCCGGATGGTACGACCGCTAGCGCTTTTCTGCTAGCACTACTATCAGGGCAGCACAAAGCCCCCCGGTCCTACCGGGGGGCTAAGGCGAATACAGGCCCGCCTGCACGGGTCCGCTGCGCTGTCAGGGCGCGCAGCCAGTCTACGTCTGGCTGAAGCCCGCACTGAGCCCCTGGCTCGACGAGCCACGCCCACCGGCAAACAGGGCCCGCTCCTGAGACTTCAGGCGCTTGCTCTTGGAGAACGCATCCTCCCCGCCGCCCGCAGCGGCGCCGGGAGTGAACAGCTCCCGCTCCGCATCCTGCTGGGTCCAGGTGGACCCGAACCGCCCCGCCAGGCCCAGCATCGACTCGAAAGAGTCGGCAATGCGCCCGTAGGCCGCCTCGGCATCCTGACCCGAGATACCGAGGGCCGCATAGCCCTCCAGGTCCAGGCTGTTCAGGCCGAACCCCCGGCGCAGCGCTGCCGCGCCGATCGCCGAGGCAGCGGCCTGCTTCTTCAGGATCGGCTCCGCCAGCTTGCGGTCCAGGAAGTACGCGGCGAGATCATGCTCGCCGATGCCGTACATCTGGAACAGGGCGCCCCGGTAGTTCGGGTCCACCCGGGTCACCGCGTCGGTGGCCATGTCCACCCGGGTCTTGATCTCGGTCGGCGACACGTCGTCGGCAATCCACTTGGTGAAATCGGCCGGGGAGTCGTAGAAGCCCTGCGGCAGCCCGGCATTGCTCAGGATCTGCCGGTAGGCACTCTCCGAGGCCAGGTACTCCGCAGGGCTCAGCACCGGGAGGCCCGCCTTGGTGCGGGCCTCATTGCCCGCGAAGCGCTTCTTGTACTCCGGGGTGTCCTGGAGCAGCAGGCCGATCGTGTCGGCCCCGTACCCCTGCTTGACGTAGTCGAAGATCCTGCCCGCAAGCGAGCCCAGACCCATCTGGGCGAACATGGTCTGCAACGCCATGAAGG
>DATCWZ010000021.1:0-5387 GCA_036566065.1 Streptomyces sp.
TCGGTGTCGGCGGCACGCAGACGTTCGCGTTGCGTGGTGCGCGTATAGACCGCGCCCATGCCGACCTCCAGCATCTCCTCCCGGTCGTCCGGGAACCGCTCCGGGTCGACGACCAGGCGCGACAGGCCGTTCACGAAACGCCAGGGTGTCACGGCGCACAACTCCGATGCCTGGGCCGCCAGTTCGGCGGTGTGGGAGTCCGTGATGTGGTCCAGCTCCAGCTCAAGTTCCGCGTCGTCGAGCACGATCGAGCTGCGTGCCTGCTCGGTAACGGCCCGGGAGGAGTGCGGTACGTGCAGCAGTACCGGGGACTGGGCGCCTCCCTGTATGAGGTGAAAGGGCCGGACTTCGGGGCTCACGGTGGCTTCCTCCGTGCTGTGGGTCGGATGCGCTGAAATGCCGTATCCCATTGAACATCGCGGGCCACTTCGGCGGTACAGCGGGGCGTGGCAGGCGCGTTCGGTATTGGCCCCGCTCAGTCATGGGCTGAACATGACGTAGCGTTGCCCGCATGGGGGGCGATCGCAGGACCGTCGCGTGGCATTCTTGTGCGCCCATACTGGCTGGCGTCGCAGGGCACCGAGGAGTACGTGGATGAAGCTTTGCTTCCTCGTTGAGGAGCTGTACCGGCATGACGGTATGCCGCTCGACGTGGTCCGGCGACTGGTGACATGGGGACACAGCGTCGATGTGGTCCGGCCCGGAGCTTCGATGCTGCGGATCTCCGAGGAGATCCGGTCCGGGACGCATGACGCGTGGGTGCTCAAGACCGTCTCCGGCGGCCCCGGGCTCACGCTCCTGGAGGCGGCCGCGGCGGTCGGTCTGACCACCGTGAACGACGCGCGTTCCATCCGTTCCGTGCGCGACAAGGCATTGACATCCGTCATCGCACGGCAGCAGGGCCTGCCGGTGCCGGTGACCTACACCGCGCCGCGGGCCGCCCTGTTCGCGGAGATACCCGCCGAGCTGTTCCCGCTCGTGGTCAAACCGGCCGACGGCAGCTCGGGCCGGGGCGTGCGACTCGTGGCGGACCCGGGGGCGCTGGCAGCGGTGGACGCGGAACTCGCCGCGGAGGGGCGGCTGATAGCGCAGCCGTACGTGCCCAACTCGGGCAGCGACATGAAGGTCTACTGCCTCGCGGGCGAGCTCCACGCCACCACCAGGCGCTCACCGCTGCACCACGATCGGGCGGTCGACGAGGGAAGCGTCCCGCTGCCCGCCGAGGTGGCCGCCATGGTCGCGAAGGCCGGGGATGTCTTCGGACTCGATCTGTACGGCGTGGATGTGGTGCTCGGCCCCGACGGGCCCGTCATCGTAGACATCAATGACTTCCCGAGCTTCCGCTGCGTCCCCGACGCCGTCTCACGTGTGGCCGGGGCCGTTCTCGATCTCGCCAGGGCCGGTGGGGGCGGCCGCCCCGGGGTCGTTGCCCAGCGTGTACCGGCGCAGGCGCCGCCATCGATGGGCCTTGACCCGTTCTCCCCGCCCGACGCCGGTGGCGCACTCCTCACGGCCCAGGTGACGTCCGAGACATGAGGGTCTGTCTGCTGACGGACAAGCCCGGCCATCCGCTGCTCGCCGCCACGGTGTCCCTGCTGGCCGGAGCCGGACACTCCGTTACGTTCCATGATCCGGACGCCGGTACGGGGTCGGGCGCGGCGGCCGGGGAGGGCCTCGCCGACGTCTACCTGCTCAAAGCGCACACGCCCCGGGCGATCGCGCTGGCCCGCGACCTCGAAGCGCGCGGTGCCCGGGTCGTCAACTCCGCCGACGCCACCCACCTGTGCCAGGACCGGAGCCGCATGGCGGACCTGGCCCTGAGCGCCGGGCTGCCGATGCCCCGCACCAGGACCCTGGACGCCCTCTCGGAGGCGGGGGCGCGGGGTGCCACCGGTATCGGCTTTCCCTGCATGGTCAAGAGCCGCCACAACCGGCGCGGGGACCTCGTCGCCCGGGTGGACGACGAGGCCGGGCTGCGCGCCCTCGCCAGTGCCTGGCCGGACGAACCCGTCGTGATCCAGGAGTTCATGGAGAACAGCGGCTGGGACCACAAGCTGTGGGTGATCGGGAAAGAGGTGTTCACCGGGCTCCGCCCCGCGCCCGAGGAGGCCGGAACGGCCGCCGCGCTGTCCGCGCCGCTCGTACGCGAAGTGCCCGGGGAATGGGCCGCGCTCGCCCTGCGCATGGGGGAGATCTTCCGGCTGGAGGTGTACGGGATCGACCTGCTGGACCGCAGGGGCGAGCCCGTCGTGGTGGACGTCAACGCCTTCCCCGGCATCCGCGGACCCCTGGGGGCACCGGCCGCCCTGGCAGCCCTGGTCACACCGGCGGGCTGAACCGGCCCCGCGCCCCCGCTTGGCCGGAAAGCGTGCTGGGGATCGGGCTCCGAACGGGCCGGGGAACCCCGCCGATCGGGCAGCGATGCATGGGGCACCGATCGCCTCCGGCCGGATGACCAGCACAATCGTCCGAAGCGATACGGGCACGAACGGGCACAGTCCTGCTGGCGAAGAGCCTGGTCGTAGGGGGTCCTTTGCTTGTACAAACATGGCATGAGCCCGAACGGGTGCTGACACCCGCAGCGAAGCAGGGATGTATGTGCCGTGGACACCGACGAACGCCGACGCGAGATTCTTGAACTGGCCCGACGCGACGGGTCCGTCGACGTCACCGTACTGGCCGAAATGCTTCGGGTCGCCAAGGAGACCGTCCGGCGCGATCTGAGCGCCCTGGAGGGCCACGGGCTGGTGCGCCGTACGCACGGCGGCGCCTACCCCGTGGAGAGCGCCCGTTTCGAGACGGCCCTCGCGGCCCGGACGACCCGTCTCGTACCCCAGAAGTCACGGATCGCGACGGCGGCCGCCGATCTCCTGGGGGATGCGGAAACGGTCTTCGTCGACGAGGGTTTCACCCCGCAACTCGTCGCCGAGGCGCTGCCCCGGGACCGGCCGATGACCGTGGTCACCGCGTCCCTGGCCGTGGCGACCGTACTCGCGGCGTCCGAGCGGATCTCCGTACTCCTGCTCGGAGGCAGGGTCCGCGGCTCCACCATGGCGACCGTCGACCACTGGACGACCGGGATGCTCCGCGGCTTCGTCATCGATCTCGCGTACGTCGGAGCCAACGGGATCTCCCGCGAGTACGGGCTCACCACCCCGGACCCTGCCGTCAGCGACGTGAAGTCCCAGGCGGTGCGCAGTGCGCGCCGGCGGGTCTTCGTCGGCGTCCATACCAAATTCGGCGCCGTCAGCTTCTGCCGCTTCGCCGAGGTCGGCGATTTCGAGGCGATCGTCACGGACACGGGCCTCCCCTCGGCCGAGGCCCAGCGCTACTCCCTGCTCGGGCCGCACGTCGTACGCGTCTGACCCGCCCGCCCCCTCGCACCAGTTACGTCCTTTCCCACTGAACACCAGGAGATCCCTCATGTCCCTCAACCCGAGACAGCGCGCGACACGTGTGGGTGCCGGCCTGGCCGCCGCGGCCCTCCTCGCCGGATGCAGCGGCGCGGGCGGCACCTCCTCCTCCGGCGACGACGAGACGCTCAACGTCCTCATGGTGAACAACCCGCAGATGGCCGACCTGCAGAAGCTGACCGCGGACCACTTCACCAAGGAGACCGGAATCAAGGTCAACTTCACGGTCCTGCCAGAGAACGACGTCCGCGACAAGATCAGCCAGGACTTCGCCAACCAGGCCGGCCAGTACGACGTGGCCACCATCAGCAACTTCGAGGTGCCGTTCTTCGCGAAGAACGGCTGGCTGCACCCGCTGGACTCGTACACCGCCAAGGACAAGGCGTTCGACCAGGGCGACATCCTCAAGCCCCTGCAGGACTCCCTCACCGCCGCGGACGGCAAGCTGTACGGCGAGCCGTTCTACGGCGAGTCGTCCTTCCTCATGTACCGCAAGGACGTCTTCGAGGCGAAGAACCTCACGATGCCCCCGAAGCCCACCTGGCAGCAGGTCGCCGACCTGGCCGCGAAGGCGGACGGCGCGGAGAAGGGCATGAAGGGCATCTGTCTGCGCGGCCTGCCCGGCTGGGGCGAGGTCATCGCCCCGCTGACCACCGTCGTCAACACCATGGGCGGCACCTGGTTCACCAAGGACTGGGAGGCGCAGTTGACCTCCCCCGAGTTCACCAGGGCCACCCAGTTCTACGTCGATCTGGTACGCAAGCACGGCGAGGCGGGCGCCCCGCAGGCCGGATACGCCGAGTGCCTCAACAACATGACCCAGGGCAAGTCGGCCATGTGGTACGACGCCACCGCCGGGGCCGGATCGCTGGAGGCCAAGGACTCGCCGGTCCGGGGCAAGATCGGCTACGTACCGGCACCGGTCGACAAGACCGAGAGCTCCGGCTGGCTGTACACCTGGGCCTGGGGGATGCAGAAGGCATCCACCAAGACCGACAGCGCCTGGAAGTTCATGTCCTGGGCGTCGAGCAAGGAGTACGAGAACCTCGTCGGCCAGAAGATCGGCTGGTCCAGCGTCCCGGCCGGCAAGCGCGCCTCGACGTACGCCAACCCCGACTACCTGAAGGACGCCGGCACGTTCGCCGCCGTCACCAAAGAAGCCATCGCCAACGCCAACCCGACCGACCCGGGCGTCCAGCCCCGCCCCACCGTCGGCATCCAGTTCGTCGACATCCCCGAGTTCACCGACCTCGGCACCAAGGTCTCGCAGGAGATCAGCGCCGCCATCGCGGGCAAGAAGTCCGTGGCCGACGCGCTGAAGGCATCGCAGGCGCTCGCCGAAAAGGTAGGCAAGGACCAGCGGTGACCACCTCACTGACCACCCCCGCGCTCTCCCCGGCCGGACCGGCGCGGCGACGCCCCGGCCGGGGAACTCCCGGCGGGCGCGCCAAGGCATGGGCCACCAGGGCCCCGCTGCTGCCCGCCCTGGTCTTCCTGATCGCGGTCACCCAACTGCCCTTCGTGGCAACGCTGGTGATCTCCGTCTTCGACTGGAACTCGCTCGCACCCGACGAACGTGCCTTCGCCGGATTCGACAACTACGCGTCCGTGTTCACCGACCCGGCCCTGCGCGACTCCGTGATCACCACCATCGTGCTCACGGCGGGCGTCGTCCTCACCAGCGTGGTCCTCGGGCTGCTGCTCGCCCTGCTGCTCGACCGGTCATTCTTCGGCCGGGGCTTCGTCCGTACGCTGCTCATCACTCCGTTCCTACTGGTCCCCGTCTCGGCGGCGCTGCTGTGGAAGCACGCGCTCTACAACCCCGAGTACGGGCTGTTCAACGGGGCGTGGTCCTGGTTCACCGGCCTGTTCGGGGTGGACTCCCCGGCCCAGCCCGACTGGATCTCCGACATGCCGCTCACCGCCGTGGGCGCCGCCCTCGTCTGGCAGTGGACCCCGTTCATGATGCTGATC
>DATCWZ010000009.1:0-9763 GCA_036566065.1 Streptomyces sp.
CCGGTGGTGTCCGCGCCGCCGCCCGCCTCGGCCAGCACACGGTGATCGCGGTCCAGGACGAGGACCCCCGCGCCGACGACCTCGCTCAGTGCGGCGGCGACATCGGCGACACCGCCGCCGTCCAGGACGATCGTGGTCAGCCGGTCGTGCAGTGCGGCGGCACGCAGGGCCGGGTCGCCGGCGGCGCGGGAGGACGTGGTGGGTTCCACGGATGCCTCCTCAGCCCGTCGGGTCCCCGCCGGATGTGACCCCCGCGGCGCGGGGTTCGGGGCCGGTCCCTGGCTTCCCGGACTCCGCCGGCCCGCCCGGACCGGCCGCCGGCGCGGATCCCGCGGGCGGTTCGGACGACTCGGGCTCATGGCCGCGCAGCGCGTGGGCGACGGTGCCCCAGACACCCCGGCGGAAGAGCATCACGACGACGATGAACACCGTCCCGGTGACGAGTCCGACCTCCTCGAAGCCCGATGTGGCGAGCCAGTCCTCCAGGCGCACGATGGCGGTGGCCCCGATGAGGCTGCCCCACAGGGTGCCGATGCCGCCGAGGACCGTCATGACGACGACCTTGCCCGAGGTGGTCCAGTAGACCTCCTGCAGCGAGGCGAACCCGTGGTTCACCGCGTACAGCCCGCCGGCGATCCCGGCGAGGAACGCGGAGATGACGAAGATGGTCAGGTTGTAGCGGTGCGTGGGGTAGCCGAGGGCGCGGGCACGGGCCGGGTTGTCGCGGACGGCGCCGACGACGCGGCCGAACGGGGAGTGCACGATCCGCCAGGCGGCGGTGAGGCCGAGCAGCACGATGGGCAGCGCCGCGTAGTAGAAGGTGAACGAGTCCGACAGGTCCATGCCGGGCATGGTGCGCGGGATGCCCTGCAGGCCGTTCTCACCGCCGGTCACATCGCCCCACTGGTTGGCGATGAAGTACACCATCTGCGCGAACGCCAGGGTGACCATGGCGAAGTAGATGCCGCTGCAGCGTACGGAGAGATAGCCGATGGGCAGGGCGATCAGGGCAGCTGCCAGCCCTCCGCCGAGTACGGCGACGTAGAACGGCAGTCCGCTGTGGATCGCGATCAGCCCGGTCGCGTACGCGGAGGTGCCCCAGAACGCGGCATGGCCGAAGGAGAGCAGTCCGGCATGGCCGAGCAGGAGGTCGAACGCGACGGCGAACAACCCCCAGCACAGGATGTCGGCGGCCACCGGCGGGTACAGGATCCACGGCAGCGCGAACGCCGCTGTCAGGCCCACGGCGAGCAGGCCCCAGCGGAGCCAGGCGGGCCGGCCGCGCAGTCGGTCGAGAACGGTGAGGATCATGCTTGCTCCTCTTTGCCGAAGAGGCCGGCGGGGCGTACCAGCAGGACGACGGCCATGAGTAGGTAGACCGAGGTCTGGGAGAGGACGGGGACGTAGAGGTTGCCGAGCGCCTGGAGCATGCCGATGGTGAATCCGGCGGCGACGGCGCCCGTGATCGACCCGAGGCCGCCGATGACGACGACGGCGAACACTGTGATGACCAGGTCACCGCCCATGCCGGGGTTGACGGCGCGCATCGGGGCGGCGAGCACTCCGGCGAGCCCGGCCAGGCCGATACCGAAGCCGAAGACCGGGGTGACCCAGCGTCCGGTGTCGATGCCGAACGCCCGGGTGAGTTCGGGGCGTTCGGTGGCCGCCCGCACCACGGTGCCGATGCGGGTACGGGTGAGGAGCAGCCACACGATCAGGCATACGACGACGGAGGCGGCCAGGACGAAGACCTGGTAGGTGGGAAAGGTGAACAGGCCCAGGTCGAGCGAGCCGGTGAACGGGGCGCCCTTGTACTCCAGGGAGTGCGATCCGTACTGCATGCGCAGCAGGTCCTGGCAGACCAGGGCGATGCCGAACGTCAGCAGGAAGTTGTACAGCGGATCCAGGGCCATCAGCCGGTGCACGAGCAGGCGTTCGACGATGATGCCGAGGAACGCGAGCAGGATCGGAACGAGCAGCAGGGCCCACCAGAATCCGAGGCCGGACTTGTCGGCGAGTATGACGGCGCCGAACGCCCCGAGGGTGTAGATCGCGCCGTGGGCGAAGTTCACGACGCGCAGCATGCCGAAGATCACTGCGAGGCCGAGAGCCAGAAGGGCGTAGAAACTGCCGCCGACCAGGCCGTTGAACGCTTGTTGGAGGAACGAGGTCATGATGGTCCCGTCTGTCTGGTGCGGTGCGGCGGCCCGGCGGGAGCCGCCGCACCTGGTGGTCAGCGCATCCGGCAGTCGGCGGAAGGCTGTCCGAACGCCTCCGCGGCGGGGATGGTGTCGACCAGTTCGGTGAAGTCCTCGGGCTCCGTGGCCTTGGCCGGGTCCTTGACCTTCACGAGGTAGGAGTCATGGGCGACGCGGTGGTCGGCCGCCCTGACCTCGGCGTTGCGGGCGAAGGGGTCGTTGAACTTCATCCCGTCGAGTTCCTTGGACACCGACTCGGCCTTGTCCGTACCGGCCCGCTGCACGGCCTCCAGGTACTGGGTGGCCGCCGAGTAGTTGGCCGCGTGGTCGAAGGTCGGGCGGACGCCGGTCTTCTCCTTGAAGCGGTCGGCCCAGGCGCGCGAGGTGTCGTCGAGGTTCCAGAACCAGGCCGAGGTGAACATCGTCCCGGTCAGGTTCTTCGCTCCGATGGACTTGATATCGGTGTCGAACATCAGGCCGATGGCGAGCTGGATGTTCTTGTCCTTGAGCTTGAACTGCTGGTACTGCTTCGCGACGTTGACGAGGTCGCCGCCGGCCTGGAGGGCTCCGAGCACATTCGGCTTGGGCTTGAGGGTGGGCGCCTTGAGCAGGAAGGTGGAGAAGTTGTCGCTGGGGAACGGGGTGGGGTCCTTGGCGACCACGTTGCCGCCCGCGCCCTTGATGGCCGTCTCGAACTTGGCCTGCATGTCCTGGCCGAACGCGTAGTCCGGGTAGAGCAGGTACCAGTTTTTGCCGCCCTGGGCGGTCACGTTCTTGCCGGTGCCGTTGGCCAGCATGTAGCTGTCGTAGGCCCATTCGTACGTGTAGGGGTTGCAGCTCTTGCCCGCGAGGTCGGTCGTGGCGGCGCCCACGTTGAAGTACAGGTGCTTGGACTGCTGGGCGATGGTCGCCACGGCGAGCGCGGCCGAGGACGTGGGCACGTCGAAGATCGCGTCCACGTTCTTGCGGTCGTACATCTCACGGGCCTGGGTGTTGGCGATCTCCGGCTTGTTCTGGTGGTCGGCCGACACCACCTCGATGTCGGTGGTGACCGCCTTGTCACCGTGCTTCTTCTTGAAATCCTCCACGGCCATCTTCACGGCCTCGACGGCGTTCTTGCCCGCGAGGTCGGCGTAGACGCCGGAGAGGTCGGTGAGGACTCCGAGGGTGATCTTGTCGTTGCTTATCTTCCCTCCGTCGGCGGAGGGGCCGCCGCCGCAACCGGCGAGCAGTGCGGTGACGGCAAGTCCTGCGGTGGCGGCGGGCCAGGTACGTCTCATCGGGATTCCTTGGGTCGGAGCTGGACGAACGGGGAGGGCGGTGCGTGCCGTGCGATCCGCGGCGGGGAATGCGAAGTGCGGGGTGTGCGGGGAGCGTTGGGTGGACCGGGTGTCGACGGGTGGGGTGTGGTGTCGGGGTGCGGGGATGCGGGCGGGTGAGCGGTCACAGGCCCAGGTACTGGAGCAGTTCGCTTTCGCGCCGGCGTACGTCGGCGTTGGCGAGCGTCTCCACGATGCGGCCCTGGGCCAGGAGGTAGTGGCGGTCGGCGACGGATGTGGCGAAGCGCAGGTTCTGCTCCACCAGCAGCACTCCGACGCCCTGCTTCTTGGCCTCCAGCAGGATTTCGCCGATCTGCTGGACGATGATGGGTGCGAGTCCCTCGGTCGGCTCGTCGCACAGCAGCACGCGTGCGCCGGTGCGCAGGACGCGGGCGAGCGCGAGCATCTGCTGCTCGCCGCCGGAGAGTTTGGCGCCCGGTGCCCTGCGGCGGTCGGCCAGCACCGGGAACGTCTCGTAGATCCGCTCCAGCGGCCAGGCGGAAGCGTTCTTGACCGGAGGGAGCGTCAGGTTCTCCTCGACGTTCAGCGTCGCGTAGATCCCGCGGTCGTCCGGGACGAAGCCGAGGCCGAACCTGGCCCGGTGGTGCGGCGGGGCGGTGGAGACGTCGCGCCCGTCGAAGGTGACCGATCCGGTCATTCGCCGGTGCAGTCCCATCACGCAGCGCAGCAGGGTCGTCTTCCCCGCTCCGTTGCGTCCCACGAGGGTGACCACCTCGCCGGTGCCGACCCGCAGGGACACATCGGCCAGGACCTTGGCCTCGTCGTACTGGGCGCTGACGCCCTTCACCTCAAGCAATGTCGGCTCCCAGGTAGGCCTCGACGACCCGCGGGTCGCTGCGCACAGTGTCGTAGGGCCCCTCGACCAGCACCTGGCCCCGCTGCAGCACGGTCACGGCGTCGGCGAGGGAGCCTACGACGTTCATGTTGTGCTCGACCATGACCACGGTGCGGCCGGCGCGGACCCGGTCGATGAGGGCGACGGTACGGTCCACGTCCTCCAGGCCCATCCCGGCGGTCGGCTCGTCGAGCAGCAGGATCCGCGGATCGAGCGCCAGTGCCAACGCCAGTTCCAGGGCGCGTTTCTGACCGTACGGAAGACTCCCGGCCGGCCGGTTCGCGAGGGCGCCGAGGCCCACCTCGTCGAGGAGCTCGCCGGCCCGGTCGGAGAACCGCCGCATCAGCTTCTCGGAGCGCCAGAAGCGGCGGCCGAGGCCGGTGCTCGCCTGGAGCGCCAGCTCGACGTGCTCACGGGCCGACACCCCGGCGAACAGGCTGGTGACCTGGAAGGACCGGGCGACGCCGCGCTGGGCGATCCGCTCCGGCGGCTGGCCCGTGACATCGTGCCCGGCCACAACGATGCGTCCGGAGGTTGGGGTGAGGAACCCGGTGAGGAGATTGAAGAGCGTCGTCTTGCCGGCTCCGTTGGGACCGACCAGGGCATGTATCGTGCCCTCGGTCACACTCAGTGAGACCCCCGCGACGGCGCGGAAGCCCTGGAACTCCTTGGTCAGGTCCTGCGTGGACAAGATGACCTGCGGTTGACTCATTGCCGACCTCGGCTGCCGGGTGGAAACGCCGACGAGTGCCGACGTGGGGCAGACGCTAGGGTCGGCAGGGCACAACGGGCTACGTAGGGGATATCCATAAGACGGACTCCGTGAGTGTGGGAAGACCACACCCACACCCGTCACATCCCGGCCAGATGGCTTCCGGACGCCCTGTCCGGCGCCGTACTCCGCACGGTCCGGGACATATACGGAGCGCCCGTCGCAGCCATGGCGGAAGCCACTACCGTCCGGTATCGCGGTGTGGTGGCCGGAGACATGGGATGCCACGGCGGCCCGACCCTATGTTTCTCGGCATGACAAGCGTTTCTCCCGTTTCCACGGGCACCGCGGCGGACAGTGTGGCCACCTCGTCAGTCACCCCGGCGGACCCCGTCCTCGCCGGGCGCACCGCGCTGGTGACCGGCGGCGCCGCCGGTATCGGCCGCGCCTGCGCCATCGCCCTGGCGGACGCGGGGGCCACCGTGCATGTGGTGGATGTGGACGCGGAGGGGGCCAAGGAGGTCGCCCGCGCGACCGGCGGGCAGGCGCACATCGCCGACCTGGCCGACCCGGACGCCATCGCCGCCCTCCCTGCCGCCTTCGACATCCTGGTCAACAACGCGGGGTTCCAGCACATCGCGCCCATCACCGAATTCCCGCCCGAGCGCTTCACCCTCATCCAGCAGGTGATGGTGACCGCCCCGTTCCTGCTGCTGCGCCGGACACTGCCGCACATGTACGCGGGCGGCTGGGGCCGTGTCGTCAACATCTCCAGCGTCCACGGACTGCGCGCCAGCGCGTACAAGAGCGCCTACGTCGCCGCCAAGCACGCCCTCGAAGGGCTGAGCAAGGTGACCGCGATAGAGGGCGCCGCACACGGCGTGACCAGCAACTGTGTCAATCCCGGTTATGTACGCACCCGGCTCGTCGAAGGCCAGATCCGCGACCAGGCCGCCGCGCACGGCATCAGCGCCGAGGCCGTGGTCTCCGATGTGATGCTGGCCCGCTCACCGATCAAGCGCCTGATCGAACCCGAGGAGGTGGCCGCGGCCGTCGTATGGCTGTGCGGTCCCCAAACCGGCTACATCACCGGCACGTCGCTGTCCCTGGACGGCGGCTGGGGAGCGAACTGAGCTCCTTCCGTTACCCGCTCGGCTGCACCCGCAGAGGAGGACTGCCACCATGACCCTCATGGCCACCGCGAACGACCCCACCGACCGTGCGACGACCGCTCACCTGGCGACAGCCGCCCTGCGGCGGCTGCTCGGCCTGCTCGCCGAGGGGGCGTCGGCCGATCAGTTCACCCAGCCCGTGGCCGAGGCACGCGCCGACGGGGCGTCCGCCGAGGACCAGGCCATGGTGGAGGAGGCCACCCGGACCGCGCTCTCCATCCGGCGCACCCTCGATCTGCACCGGCGCAGGGAGGAGGAGATGGCCGCCCTGTTCGACACGGCGGGCGACCTCGCGGCGCTCCGGGACCTCGATGCCGTACTGCGCGCCATCGTTCACCGGGCGAGGACGCTCCTGAGCACCGATGTCGCCTACCTGACCCTCAACGACCCGGCCGCCGGGGACACCTTCATGCGGGTCACGGACGGCTGCATCTCCGCCAAGTTCCAGCAGTTGCGCCTGGGCATGGGCGAGGGTCTGGGCGGCCTGGTCGCGCAGACCGCACGTCCGTACGCCAGCGCCGACTACCGCAGCGACAACCGCTTCAAGCACACCGGGGCCATCGACGAGGGAGTCGGCGAGGAAGGGCTGCGCGGCATTCTCGGCGTCCCGCTGCGGGTCGGCCCCCGGGTGATCGGCGTGCTGTTCGCCGCCGACCGCACCACCCGTACCTTCGCCCCGGACGCCATGGCACTGCTCGCCTCGCTCGCGGACCACGCCGCCGTGGCCATCGACGGCGCCCGGCTGCTGGACGAGACGCGCGCCGCGCTCGTCGACCTCAACACCGCCACCGAGACCGCCCGCGCCCACAGCGAGGTGCTGCGCCGGGCGGCCGACACCCACGACCGCCTCACCCACCTGGTGCTGCGCGGCGGCGGCGTCACCGATGTCGCGCGCGAGATCGGCGCCCTGTTCGGCGGCGGCCTCGCCATCCATGACGCCGATTCCACCGAGCTCGCCCGCGTCGGCACCGGCCCGCTCACCCCGTCGGCACAGGGCATCGCCGCCTCCCAGTCCGACGGCCGGGCCGTGCCCGTGGACGGGACCTGGGTGTGCGCCGTGCTGGCGGGGCACGAACTGCTCGGCAGCATGACGCTGACCGGGCGGGCGGATCTGACCGATACCGACCGGCGGCTGTTCGAACGCGCCGGTCTTGTCACCGCGCTGCTGCTGCTTCTGCGCCGTTCCGTGGCCGAGGCGGAGAACCGGGTCAGCGGCGAACTGCTCGACGACCTGATGTCGTCGGAGCATCCCGGCAGCCCGCGCGACCTGGGCAGTCTGACGATCAGGGCGCGCAAACTCGGCGTCGACCTCACCCGTCCGCACGCGGTCCTGGCACTGCGGTGCGACCCGGACCTGCGTCCGCGGCTCGCGACGGAGACCGCGCGGCGTGCCCGGGCGCTCGGCGGTCTCGGCGGTACCCGGGACGGCCATGTCGTCCTGCTCGCCCCGGCCGAGGACCCCGGCCCGCTCGCCCGGCATCTGGCGCGGGATCTGGGGCAGGCCATCGGCACGGCCGTGACCATCGGTTCCGCCGGCCCGGCGGCCAGTCCCAGCCTGCTCCCGGAGACGTACGCGGAGGCCAGGCGCTGCCTGGAGGCCCTGCACGCGCTGGGCCGCACCGGGGACGGTGCGGGCCTCGCCGACCTGGGATTCCTGGGTGTGCTGCTCGGAGACCGTACCGATGTGACCGGATATGTGCACCAGGTCCTGGGACCGGTGATCCGGTACGACCGGCAGCGCGGCACGGAACTCATCCGCACCCTGGACGCCTACTACACGCACGGGGCGGCCCTGTCCCGGGCCAAGGACGTGCTGCACGTCCATGTCAACACGGTGGTGCAGCGGCTGGAGCGGGTGAGCCAGTTGCTGGGCCCCGACTGGAACAGCCCGGGCCGCGCCCTGGAGATCCAGCTCGCTCTGCGCCTGCACCGACTGACGTTCCTGCCGTCCGGGTCCGGCTCCTCCGAGGTCCCGCCGGGCGGCGACATCCCGGAGTGAGACCCGCCCGGCCGCGGCAACCGGTGTCTCAGACGCGGGGGTGGGCTCGAACCAGGTGGGTCCTTCGGTGAGGGACTGCTTGATACGGAACAGCGTGAACTCGTCCAGCGGCGGCAGGGCGTCGACCGTGAACCAGCCGACTTCCAGCGACTCGTCGTCGTTCACCCGTGCCTCACCGCCGGTGGCCCGGCAGCGGAAGGTGATGTCGAGGTACTGGCACCGGTCACCGTTGGCGTACTGCACGGGCTTCAACGCCTGGGTGAGCACCACCCGCTCCGCCACGCAGTGCACGGCCGTCTCCTCGTACACCTCGCGCTCCGCCGTCGCCGCGGGTTCCTCCCCCGGCTCGGCGATGCCGCCGATCGCGGACCACTTCCCGGTGTCGAACCGGCGGCCGAGCAGCAGCCTTCCCTCGTCGTCGAAGACGATCGCGGTGACTCCCGGCAGCAGGAGCAACTGGTGGCCGGCGGTGGCGCGGATCGCGCGGATGAAGTCGGGGGTAGCCATGCGCACGAGGCTACGTCGCGGGCCGCCCGGTCACGGCGTAACCCGGCCGTCCCTCCTGGCGGTCAGGGCACGGGCCGACGCCCAGCCCAGTCCGGCCAGCGCGAGAAGTGCGAAGACGCCCTCGGGCAGCACGCCCATGCGGGTCGCCGGGGTGAGCGAGGATCGCAGCGGCACCTCGTCCACCAGGGCGTCCGGCGTGAACATCTTCGTCTTCTCGACGATGGTGCCGTCGGGCCGGATCACCGCGCTGACGCCGCTGGTGACGGGCACGACGACGGCCCGCCCGTGCTCGACCGCCCGTACCCGGCTCATCGCGAGCTGCTGGTACGTCATCTCGCTGCGGCCGAACGTCGCGTTGTTGCTGGGCACGGCGATCATCTGGCCGCCGTGGGTGACGGTGTCGCGTACGGCGTCGTCGAACGCGGCCTCGTAACAGGTGACGAGCCCCACCTTGGTGCCCGCCAGGTCGAACACGCCGACCTTGTGGCCCGGGCCGAAGTCCCGCCGCACGCGGTCGACGTCCTTGCTGAAGACCCGGGCGACGGACCGCATCGGCATGTACTCGCCGAAGGGCTGGATGTGCCGCTTGTCGTACGTGTCGACGGGCCCGGCCTTCGGATCCCACTGGATCAGGGTGTTGCGGAGGGTGCCCGAAGCGGGCTCGACCACGGCGCCGACCACGGTGGGCACCCCGATGGCCCTCACCGCGTCGTCGATCACCTGCCGGGCGTCGGGGTTGCGGTACGGGTCGAGGTCGGAGGAGTTCTCGGGCCACAGGACGAAGTCGGGCTGCGGCTCCTTGCCCGCCTTCACGTCGTCGGCGAGCCGGCGTGTGCGGTCGGCGTGGTTGTCGAGGACCGCGCGGCGCTGGGAGTTGAAGTCGAGCCCCAGGCGCGGCACATTGCCCTGGATCGCGGCGACGGTGGCGGTGCCGTCCTGCGCGGAGTCGTCGACGAGCGGCAGCGCGGCCAGCGCGGCGGCGACCGGGAGCGTGACGGCC
>DATCWZ010000455.1:0-3806 GCA_036566065.1 Streptomyces sp.
GTGGCGGCCCGCACGAAACCCGCGGGGTGACCTGGAAGTCACCCTGCAAAGCTCCGCTCGACCCATCCCTACGAGTACGAGAAGCCCGCTACGGCGGACAACTTCGTCTGAAAGGAGAGGCAAGTCGGAGAGGGGCACAAACCACCGTGTCCAACTACTTCAAGGATTCAAACAATGGCGAATGCCAATCCGTCCCGTATCGGTCAAAACCAAGGTACGGGCGCAACCGATGCCCTGTGGCTCGACGTCTTCGGCGGTGAAGTCTTCACCGCGTTCGAGATGGCGGTCAAGATGAAGGGCAAGGTCCGTGAACGCACGATCGGCTCCGGCCGCAGCGCGCGCTTCCCGGCCATGTACAAGGCCGTGGGTCAGTACCACGTCCCCGGCACCGAGATCGCTGGTCAGGGTCTCCTGCACGGCGAAATCACCCTGACGACCGACGACCTGCTGATCGCGCCGGCCGAGATCGCCCAGATCGACGAGCTGAAGAACCACTACGACGTCCGTGGCCCGTATGCGTCCGAACTCGGCCGCGCGCTGGCGACGATCTACGATCGCATGGTGAGCCAGTCGATCATCGCCGCCTCGCGCGGTGCCGAGCTGTTCGCCGGTGACGGCGGCGGTTCCAAGGTGGTCCAGACCGACGTCGGCGTCTCCGCTGACTTCAGCACCTCGGGCTCCGACCTGTGGGAAGCCGTCAAGGCGTCCGTGCAGGCGATGGACGTCAAGGACGTTCCCGTCGAGCAGATCCCGGTGTACGCCGCGTTCCTGCCGGCCCAGTGGTATCTGATGGCCACCGCCAACATGAACGTCGACCGCGACTTCAATGGTGGTGACGTCACCTCCCGCAAGCTGGCCCTGCCGAACGCCTACGGCGTCGAGGTCATCAAGTCGAACGCGCTGCTGTTCGGCAAGGACGTGACCGCCTACAACGCCGGCACCAATGCCGACGGTCTCGTGGGCAAGCCGAACGACGTGCGCTATGGCCTGCCGGCCACCTTCCCGTCGAAGTACCAGGGCGACAACGCCAACACCAAGGGCATCGTCTGGACGGACGCCGCCGCCGGTGTGCTGAACCTCCTGGGCCTCCAGATGGAGCAGGAGTGGGATGCGCGCCGCCAGGTGACCTTCATGCTCGCCAAGATGGCGAGTGGTGCGGGTCCGCTGCGTACCAAGTGCGCCGTGGAAATCGCGACCTCGTAAGCGGTCCTGTAGTACCCCAAGGGGGACCGGAGATTCAATTCTCCGGTTCCCCTTTTTTTCATCCCAGGAACCCTGATGCCCACTCCCGTATTGCCGCCGACTCCACTGACGGCGCTTGACGCTGTCAACCAGATGCTCCAGTCGATCGGCCAGGGCCGCATCAACTCCCTCGGCTCGTCCGCGAGTGTCGACGCAGAGAACGCGCAGATCACCCTGACGAACACCACGCGCGAAGTCCAAAGCCGCGGCTGGTGGTTCAACTCCGAGCGGGACTATCCGCTTGAGGCGGAGACGGGCGGCCGCCTGTTGCTCCCCGACAACTGCCTTCAGTTCGCCGTAGATCCCTGTTACGGGACCTTCGTGGAACGTGGTGGTGCCTTGTACGACAAGGTCAACCACACCTCGATCTTCGAGACGCCCTACACGGTGCGCGGAACGATCCGCTGGCACCTCCCCTTCGATGACCTCCCGCATACCGCGCGCCAGTACATCACGCGCCGCGCCGGGCGGGAGTTCCAGATCGGCGCCGTCGGCTCCGACATCCTCTACAAGTTCACGCGCGAGATGGAAGACGAGGCCCAGGCCGAGCTGATGCGAGAGCACCTCCGCGCCGAGCCCCCCAACGCAATCACCGACGACCCCCGCGTGTACTTCACCGCGGCCGCTGGTCGTTACCGGAGGTAATCCATGCTGGTGACCCGCCAGATCCCTGCGCTGTTCAACGGGGTGTCCCAACAGCCCCCGCCGGTGCGGAGTGCGTCCCAACTGGAGGCGCTGCTTAACTGCACGTCCTCGGTCGTGGATGGCGTCCGCAAGCGCAGCCCGCTGGAGCACGTCGCCAAGCTGTCCTCCACGCACCTCGGCACCGCCCTTCTGCACACCATCAATCGCGACCTCGTGGAACGCTACGAAGTCGTGGTGACCGAAACCGGCATCCGCGTGTTCGACATGGCCGGCGTCGAGAAGACCGTTACTGCCCCCCTGGGTTGGGGCTACCTCGCGCTGCCCGCGGACGCCGAAGCGCGCTTCTCCTACGTCTGCACGACCGTCGCCGACTACACCTTCGTCCTGAACAAGACGATGAAGGTGGAACTGCTGGCGGTGGGCGCGGACCTAGATCCGCCGTCGGACGACTACTGGTGGTTGAACCGCCCGCTCCAGACCACGCCGTCTCCGATGGTCCAGGCCGTGATCGAGGACCCCGGCACCGGCGGCGTCAACAGCGGCGGCGGCACGGGAACCTCAAGTGTCCCGCCGCCCTCCACCACGATCCCGCCGGCCCCCGCCGGAACCCTCAGGGGAACCGTGCAGACCCTCCAGGATCTCCCGACGACCGGCGCAGTCGACGGCGACGTCTACAAGATCGTCGGCACCGACCAGTCCAACTTCCAGAGCTACTACGTCATCCGCTCCGGCACCTCCTGGAACGAGACGGTGCTCCCCGGCCTGGCCAACCTGGTCGACGCAGAGACCATGCCGCACGCGCTGATCCGTCAGGGCGACGGCACCTTCGTCTTCGGTCCGTTCGCGTGGTCCCCGCGCCGCGTGGGCGACGAGAGCACCAATCCGAATCCCACCTTCGTCGGCCGCCCCATCCGCGACATCTTCTTCTGGAAGAATCGCCTGGGCTTCACCGTCGACGAGAACGCGATCGGCAGCCGCGTGGGTGACTTCGGTAACTTCTACCGCCTGACGGTGGTGGACTACCTGCCGGACGACGTCATCGACATCGCCGCGTCGGAAACCAAGGCCACCAAAATGGAGTTCGCAGTCCCCTTCCAAGGGAAGATGCTGCTGTTCTCCGACCAGACCCAGCTCGCGCTGGAGTTCAACCAGATCCTCTCGGGTTCGACGGCATCCCTCGATGTCCTGACGGAATACCCGATGGTCTCCGGCGTGCGTCCCGCGCGCAGCGGTTCGGACGTCTACTTCGCATCGCAGGGCTCCGGCTGGAGCCAAGTGCGCGAATACTACGTCACCGACTCGGATGACCACGACGCCTCGAACATCACCGCGCATGTCCCGAAGTACATCCCGAGGCGCATCCATTCGCTGATCGCTGCACCTGAGTTCGACGCTCTGGTAGTGGCGACGGACGAGACGCCCGACAGCCTGTACCCGTACTTCTACTACTGGCAGTCGGAAACCGAGAAGGCGCAATCGGCATGGAGCACCTGGACGTTCTGTCCCGGTGACACGATCCTCGCCGGCTCGATCCTGGGAGGCTACCTGTACCTGGTGATCGACCGGGCAGACGGCACCTACCTCGATCGCCTCGCGATGTTCTACGGCAGCACGATCGCAGGGCTGGACTTCCAGGTCTACCTCGATCGCCGCGCCGCGGTCACCGGTGTCTACGACGCGCCTACCAACGCCACGACGTTCACGCTGCCCTACGCGGTCCCCCTAGAAAGCCGAGAGCTGTTCCGGCTGGTCTTCGGCAACGACTTCGCCGAGGCCCGCGGTGCATCCCGCGCTGGCATCCAGATCACCTGGGTCTCCGACACGGAGATCTCGGTGCAGGGTGATCGCAGCGCCGGCCCGTGCGCCGTCGGCTTCGTCTTCGAGTCGCGCCTCGTGTTCTCGCGGCAGTACCCGCAGAA
>DATCWZ010000008.1:0-6005 GCA_036566065.1 Streptomyces sp.
GCCCTGCGTCCGCCGTTCACCGGCGAGACCCCGCTGTCCGTGGTGTACCAGCACGTCCAGGACATCCCGGTCCCGCCGTCCGAAGTGTCTGGCGCGGTGCCGCCGGAGCTGGACGGGCTCGTCATGCGCGCGCTCGCGAAGGACCCGGATGACCGGTTCCAGAGCGCCGAGGAAATGCGCGGCCTGGTCCAGTACAGCCTGCAGATGCTTCAGGTGCAGGGCGGTCATACGGGGACGTGGAACACCGGCCCCGTCGTGATGAACGACAACGTGCGCACCGCTGCCATGAACATCGGCGGCGGTACGGCGGCGATGAGCCACCCGATGCACGGGGAGACCTCACAGGGGCCGATCCTGCCGCCGTGGAACCCGGATGACGGCGCGTACGACGGCGGCGGCGCGGTCTCCGGTGGCGGACGGAGCAAGATGCTGCTGTTCGTGCTGCTCGCCCTGATCGCGATCGGCGCGGGTGTGGCGTTCGCCGTCAACGCGGCGAACGGCAACAACAACCACAAGAAGACGCCGACAGCGCCGTCCGTTTCCACCACCCCGTCATCCCCGGAGGCCACGCCGGAACCGAGCGACGAGGACACGGAGGAGGCCCCGCCGCCGGACACGTCGACGGGCGACCGGACGAAGCCGAACTGGACGCCGAGCTGGTCCCCTTCGGCCAGGCCGAGCAAGCCGGCGGAGAGCCCGACCTCGTCCCCGTCGTCGACCGACGGGACGTCGGACGGGAGTACGACCACCGAGGGCGGCACCCAGGACGGCGGCTCCACCGAGGGCGAGTCGGACAACGGCGGTACCACGACCGAGGGCGGAACGACCACCGACGGCGGCGCGGGCGGCGGCAACGACGCCGGGACCACCACGGGTGCGGCCACCAACGCCGGCGGCCTCAACGTGGGGGGCTCCACCGGCCAGTGACCCGGGGCCGCTTCACCCGGTGAACGCCTCGCACACCGTCTCGTACTCGCGCGTCCACCACACCGCCAGGGCCGACACCGCAGGGAACTGCGGGTCGGCCCTTCGGTCGTGCAGGCGGTAGCGCCAGCGCAGTATCCAGAAGTCGTTGAGCCGCTCCCACCACACCCGGTGTACGGCGGCGGCCAGTTCCGCCGCCCCCGCCCCGGTCGCGCGGCGGTACGCGCGGGCGTACGCCCGTACCTTCGCCAGTTCCAGCTCCCCGGTCGGCAGGACGAAGAAGATCGCCGCCGCCCGGACCGCCTCCTCGGCCCGCGGCTGTACGCCGAGCCGGTCCCAGTCCACGATCGCGACCGGATCGGCGCCCCGGTAGAGCAGGTTCAGCGGATGGAAGTCGCCGTGCACCCAGCCGGTGGAGGGGCCCTCAGGGGTGGGCGGCCTTCGGTGCGCGTGCCGTTCGAGCAGGGCGCGGCGCTCGATGAGGCGGTGTACGGCGAGCTCGTCGAACGCGTCGGGGCGGGCGGGGCCGCGCGCAGCGCGCAGCAAGTCGTCGATCAGCGTGAAGGTGTCGGCGGGGTCGTGGCTCTGCCGCGGGACCGGAACCGGTGAGTCCGGAGCCGGCGAGTCCGGGTCCGGGCCGGGCAGCCGCGGGGCACCGGTATCAGCCACCATGACCTCGGCGAGGCCGATGTGCACGGCCCCCAGGAGTGCCCCGAGCCTGCGCGACTGCGCGGTCGTCAGATGGGCCCCGTCGCGGTGGAGGCCGTCCACCCAGGGGTGCAGTGCGTAGCACCCGCCGTCGATCACCGTGACGGTGTCGCCCCTCGTGTCCGCGAGCGGCGGGGCGACAGGCACACCGAGGGACTGGAGCTGCTGCGTGGCGCGGTGCTGACGGACGATCGTGGCACGGTCACCGGTGGCGTCGTCGAGATGATGCTTGTCGAGATGGTGCTTGAGGAAGTACGAGCCCCGCGTGGTGGAGAGGCGGTAGCCGTGGTTGAGCAGGCCCTTGGTGAGCGGCTCGCAGGCGAGCGGTTCACCGGCGTACGGATAGCGGCGCAGCACCTCGTCGACCGGCGGAACTGGCGGAAGGGTGACAGATGAGCGCGGCACTCACCAAATGGTAGATCACGCCGAGTGGCTGATTCGCGGACTTGCGTGGAAGCCCAGAGTGTGCACGGTGATGAAGTGCGGCTGGAGCCGGAGGTAGACCGGATCGAACGGTTCACCGTTCACCTCGACGGGCGGGGTGCCGAAGAGCGCCCGCAGCTCGGGGCCGGGCTGCACGATCCTGGCGGGGCCGGTGAACTGCACGGACCAGAGGTCGGCATCGTTGTCGGATGAGGCCGCGGTATTGAGATTGTCCGCACCGTAGGCGATGACGCTGCCGTTGCACGCCTTGTGATAGCCGAGGCCGCGGTGCATCCGCAGGACCACGCGACCGCCGGTCACGACATGCCGTGCCACAGCCAGAAAGGGCAGGGCACGCAGGCTCGTCGCCAGCCGGCCGTAGGGGACCCGGCCGAGCAGCTCGATCGCGTGGAGTTCCTCTGTGGACATGCTGTCTACTGTCCGTCACCGGACGGGTGCGGCGTAAGAGTCCGCCGCCCCCGCGTGGCCGGGACCAAAGTCCCGGAGATCAGCGCCGCTCGGCCTGGAGCCGCGCCACATAGGCGGCGGCCTGCGAGCGGCGCTCCATGCCCAGCTTGGAGAGCAGGCTCGACACATAGTTCTTGATCGTCTTCTCGGCGAGGTGGAGCCGCTCACCGATCACCCGGTTCGTCAGCCCCTCGCCGATGAGGTCCAGGATCTTGCGCTCCTGTTCGGTCAGGCCGGCCAGCTTGTCGTCGCCCCTGGCGTTCTTGCCATCGCGCAGACGTTCGAGTACGCGTGCGGTCGCGGCGGGGTCCAGCAGCGACTTGCCCGCCGCCACGTCCCGTACGGCGTTCAGCAGCTCATTGCCGCGGATGGCCTTCAGTACGTAACCGGAGGCGCCGGCCATGATCGCGTCGAAGAGTGCCTCGTCATCGGCGTACGAAGTGAGCATCAGGCACTTGATGCCCTCGTCCCGGGAGCGGACGTCGCGGCACACCTCGACGCCGCTGCCGTCCGGCAGCCGTACGTCGAGCACCGCCACATCCGGGCGGGTCGCGGGGATCCGCGCCAGCGCGTCCGCGGCCGTACCGGCCTCGCCGACGACCTCGATGTCGTCCTCGGCGGCCAGCAGCTCATGGACCCCGCGGCGTACGACTTCATGGTCATCGAGCAGGAATACAGTGATTTTTCCGTCTTCACGCACATATGAAGTGTTCCACACTCGATACCCCCTTGCTCTTCCCTGGGAGTGTCGGCCGGGATAACGTGCCGTTGTTCCGGCATCCTGCAAAGCTGTTGCCAGTGCTGTGACCAGCGATCCTTCGGGGTTTTCTTCCATTTACTTGGAAATCCAAGCAAAATCGCAGGTCAGGTGGTGTTTCGCAGTTATGCGATGCACTGGGTAACGTGCATTGAACAGGGGTCTCGCCGGGGCACCTGTTACACCTGTTCCCGGCCGAGCTGCACCCACCCCGTGCACGGGTCCGGATACAGGCGAGCCGCACTGGTTCCCGGCCACCCCGGGGACCGGACCGACGGAGGAGCACGCACGTGACCGTGGAGAGCACTGCCGCGCGCAAACCGCGACGCAGCAGCAAGCGGACCAGCGCCGCCAGGACGCCACAGGCTTCCGAGCCGCAGTTGGTACAACTGCTGACGCCCGAGGGTGAGCGCGTTGACCACCCGGACTACGACATCGATCTGACCGCTGAGGAGCTGCGCGGTCTGTATCGGGACATGGTCCTGACCCGGCGTTTCGACGCCGAGGCCACTGCCCTGCAGCGCCAGGGCGAGCTGGGCCTGTGGGCCTCGCTGCTGGGCCAGGAGGCCGCGCAGATCGGCTCCGGCCGGGCGCTGCGCGACGACGACTATGTCTTCCCGACCTACCGTGAACACGGGGTCGCCTGGTGCCGGGGGGTCGATCCGACCAATCTGCTCGGGATGTTCCGCGGCGTGAACAACGGCGGCTGGGACCCGAACAGCAACAATTTCCACCTGTACACGATCGTCATCGGCTCGCAGACGCTGCACGCCACCGGCTACGCCATGGGCGTCGCCAAGGACGGCGCCGACTCGGCCGTGATCGCGTACTTCGGTGACGGCGCGTCCAGCCAGGGCGATGTCGCCGAGGCGTTCACCTTCTCCGCCGTCTACAACGCCCCCGTGGTGTTCTTCTGCCAGAACAACCAGTGGGCGATCTCGGAGCCGAACGAGCGCCAGATGCGGGTGCCGCTCTACCAGCGCGCCCAGGGCTTCGGCTTCCCCGGCGTCCGGGTCGACGGCAACGACGTACTGGCCTGCCTGGCCGTGACCAAGTGGGCGCTGGAGCGTGCCCGCAACGGCGAGGGCCCCACCCTGGTCGAGGCGTTCACGTACCGGATGGGTGCCCACACCACGTCCGACGACCCGACGAAGTACCGGGCCGACGAGGAGCGGGCGGCCTGGGAGGCCAAGGACCCGATCCTGCGCGTGCGTGCCTACATGGAGAAGCAGGGTCTCGCCGACGCGGCGTACTTCACCGCGCTCGACGAGGAGAGCGAGGCGCTCGGCAAGCGGGTGCGTGAGGCGGTACGGGCCATGCCCGACCCCGACCCGACAGCGATGTTCGAACACACCTACGCCGACGGCAGCCCGCTCGTCGACGAGGAGCGCGCTCAGTTCGCCGCCTACCAGGCGTCGTTCGCCGAGGAGGGCAACTAGCCATGGCAGCTCAGAAGATGTCCCTCGCGAAGGCGCTCAACGAGTCGCTGCGCAAGGCTCTCGAAACCGACCCCAAGGTCCTGATCATGGGCGAGGACGTCGGCAAGCTGGGCGGTGTGTTCCGTATCACGGACGGACTGCAGAAGGACTTCGGCGAGAGCCGGGTCATCGACACCCCGCTCGCCGAGTCCGGCATCGTGGGTACGGCGATCGGCCTGGCCCTGCGCGGCTACCGGCCGATCGTCGAAATCCAGTTCGACGGCTTCGTCTTCCCGGCGTACGACCAGATCGTCACGCAGCTGGCGAAGATGCACGCCCGGGCGCTCGGCAAGATCAAGATGCCCGTCGTCATCCGCATTCCGTACGGCGGCGGCATCGGCGCGGTCGAGCACCACAGCGAGTCGCCCGAGGCGCTGTTCGCTCACGTGGCCGGTCTGAAGATCGTTTCGCCCTCCAACGCGAGCGACGCCTACTGGATGATGCAGCAGGCGGTCCAGAGCGACGATCCGATTATTTTCTTTGAGCCGAAGCGCCGCTACTGGGACAAGGGCGAACTCGACACCGAGTCCATCCCCGGCCCGCTGCACAAGGCGTCCGTGGCGCGCCAGGGCTCCGACCTCACGCTCGCCGCCTACGGCCCGATGGTGAAGGTCTGTCTGGAGGCCGCCGCGGCCGCCCAGGAGGAGGGCAAGTCGATCGAGGTCCTGGACCTGCGGTCGATGTCCCCGATCGACTTCGACACCATTCAGGCGTCGGTCGAGAGGACCGGCAGGCTCGTGGTCGTCCACGAGGCGCCGGTGTTCTACGGCTCGGGAGCCGAGATCGCCGCCCGGATCACCGAGCGCAGTTTCTACCATCTCGAAGCACCGGTCCTGCGAGTGGGCGGCTACCACGCCCCCTACCCGCCGGCCCGGCTCGAGGACGAGTACCTGCCGGGCCTCGACCGCGTCCTCGACGCCGTCGACCGCTCGCTGGCGTACTGAGGAGAGGGCACGTGACGACGATGACTGAAGCGTCTGCTCGCTTCCGTGAGTTCAAGATGCCCGATGTGGGCGAGGGACTGACCGAGGCCGAGGTCCTCAAGTGGTACGTCCAGCCCGGCGAAGCCGTCACCGACGGCCAGGTCGTGTGCGAGGTGGAGACCGCCAAGGCGGCGGTCGAGCTGCCGATCCCGTTCGACGGAGTGGTGCATGAGCTGCGCTTCCCCGAGGGCACGACCGTAGACGTCGGCCAGGTGATCATCACCGTGGACGTGGCGCCCGGCAGCGGTGACGCGGCCGAGGCCG
>DATCWZ010000006.1:0-6344 GCA_036566065.1 Streptomyces sp.
CGGCCTCGGCCGCCGCATCGCCCGGGTGCTGGGCGCGGACCCCGGGCGGGCCTGGATCGACTACGTCGGGCTCAACCACCTCGGCTGGGTCCGCGGGCTGTACGTCGACGGCCGCGACGAACTGCCCCGGCTGCTCGCCGATCCGGCCCTGCTCAACTCCTTCGAGGAGGGCAAGCTGTTCGGCGCCGACTGGCTCAGGTCGCTGGGCGCGGTCCCCAACGAGTATCTGCACTACTACTACTTCAACCGGGAAGCCGTCCGCGCCTACCAGCAGGCCGAGCGGACCCGCGGCGCGTTCCTGCGCGACCAGCAGGAGGGCTTCTACGCCCGGATGAAGGACCCGGCCGCCCCGGCGCTGACGGCCTGGGACCGGACCCGCGCCGAGCGCGAGGCCACCTATATGTCGGAGAACCGGGATGTCGCCGGGGCGGGCGAACGCGACGGGAGCGATCCGGACTCCGGCGGGTACGAGCAGGTCGCGCTGGCACTGATGCGCGCCGTCGCCCGTAACGAGCGGACCTCGCTGATCCTCAACGTACGCAATCGCAGCACCCTCGCGGCGCTCGACACGGACGCCGTGATCGAGGTGCCCTGCCTGGTCGATGCCAACGGCGCCCACCCTGTCGCCGTCGACCCGCTGCCGTATCACGCGGTCGGACTGGTCACGGCGGTCAAGGCTGTCGAGCGCGCGGTGCTGGAGGCCGCCGTCAGCGGTTCACGCGCTGCGGCCGTGCAGGCCTTCGCCCTGCATCCGCTGGTCGACTCCCTGCCGGTCGCCCGCGAGCTGTTCGACGCGTACACGAAGGTCCACCCCGGGCTTGCTTACCTCACCGAGCCCTGAACCGACTCCTGGCCGAGTCCTGACCGGGCCGCCGCCCAGGACGGTGACCAGGACGGTGCCACCCCGATGACCTGGCACACCATCAGGAACAGCGGGATGGGCGGGGTGTAGGGCGTACGGCTGTCGGGCGCGTGGATCAGCCGGGGCCGTACGGCGGGCACACAGGCCCCGGCGGCGTACGACACCTGCTCAGGCCAGTGCAGTTCGAGATCCGAGCCCGCAGGAACGATCCACCACCAGCGGTCGGCATCGGCGAATACACATCCGGTGCGCGGCAGATGGGACAGCAGGCGGAATCCGTACCGCGCGGGCACCCCCACCGCGTCGCAGCCCAGGCTCGCCGACAGCGCGGGAGGCAGAGGCAGCCTGATCCGGCCCGTCCCTGCCCCCGTCCCCGCGCGGCGGCGTGGGCCGCGGAGCCCGCGCAGTTGGGACAGGGCGCCCTTCAGCATCCCTGCTCCGTACCGAGCGGCAGCTCCGCCCAGACGGTACGGCCCGAGGCGTCACCCGCGTCGTGCGATCCCCAGGCGCTGCTCATCGCGTCGACCAGCAGCAGGCCGCGCCCGTGCTCGTCGTCCGCGGTGCGCGACAGCCGCGGGCCACCGGGCAGGTGTCCCTGGTCCTGCACGGAGACGCGCAGCCTCCGGCCGAGGCAGCGCAGCTCGCACACGACATGCTCGCTCGCGGTGTGCACGACCGCGTTGGTGATCAGCTCCGACACGATAAGGATCGCCGCGTCGTGCGTGTCCGCGTCCAGCCGCCACTCCGCCAGCCGGGCCCCCGCCAGCCGCCGGGCGGCGGCGACCGCCTCCGGATGCGCCGGAAGTGCGAAGCAATAACGGAGCGCTTCCGTCCCGGGGCTGAGGTCCATGAGCCGGGGTATGAGCGCACTGCCAGGTGCCACGACCGATTCCTCACAGTGGGGGCTGCGTCACGCTGCGCACCACGGAAACAGGGGGCGGGCACGGTTGCGTGAACGGGTTCACCACCCAACTGTCCACCCGCCGTGCACACTTGGCAAGAGGCACTCTGAAAAAGCCAGAGTGGTTGTGTTGTTGGAGACTGGCGCATGGCACACTGCTCGCACACAGCGCATGGGGAGGTCTGAAGTGAGCGAACCGCGGTCCGCCCCGACGGTGGGTCAGGTCGTCCTCGGCAAGCGTCTGCTGGAGCTGCGCGAGCGGGTCGGCCTGAGCCGCGAACAGGCCGCGAAGGTGCTCAGAGTCGCTCCCGCGACGATACGCAGGATGGAGACCGCCGAGGTCGCGCTGAAGATCCCGTACGTCCAGCTCCTGCTGAAGGCGTACGGGATCGGCGACGAGGAGACCGACTCCTTCATCTCGCTCGCCGAGGAGGCCAATAAGCCGGGCTGGTGGCAGCGGTTCCACGATGTGCTGCCCGACTGGTTCAGCATGTACGTCAGTCTGGAGGGTGCCGCAGCGCTCCTGCGCATGTACGAGCCGCACTTCGTCCCCGGTCTGCTCCAGACCGAGGACTACGCGCGCTCCGTACTGCGCACCGGGGCCGTCGGCCAGACCAGACCCGAGGACATCGAGCGCCATGTGGCGCTGCGCATGGAACGCCAGTCGCTGCTCACCAGGAAGGACGCGCCGAAGCTGTGGGTGATCATGGACGAGACCGTCCTGCGCCGCCCCGTCGGCAGTCCCGAGGCCATGCGGAAGCAGATCGACCGGCTGCTCGAGGCGACCACCATGTCCCATGTGACGCTCCAGATCGCCGAGTTCGCCACCGGACATCACCCGGGCACCTACGGCCCGTTCGTCCTCTTCCGCTTCGCCGTCCCCGAACTGCCCGACATGGTCTTCAGCGAGTATCTGACCGGCGCCGTCTATTTCGACGCGCGTCCCGAGGTGGCCTCCTATCTGGAGGTCATGGACCGGATGGCGGCTCAGGCGGCAACTGCACAACGCACGAAGGAAATCCTGAGGGAATTCCGCAAGGAGCTTTGATGAACCACATATACAACGGCATGCCGGCCGCCGATCTCGGCTCCGAGGGCTGGTACAAGCCGTGGAGCGGCGGTAATGGCGGCAACTGCATCGAGGCCATGAAGCTGGCCGACGGCAGAGTCGCTGTACGCCAGTCCGCGGACCCGGACGGCCCCGCCCTCATCTACTCCAACGGCGAGATCGCCGCGTTCATCCAGGGGGCCAAGGCCGGCCAGGCCGATTTCCTCCTCACCTGACGCCCACCTGACGCATCGCCACATCCCGTACCGCATACTCGTGTTCGCGCCCAGCACCGACCCAAGGAGGCCCCATGACCGGGCAGGACCGCCAGACCACCGAGATCGACACCAGCAAGCCGCATCCGGCGCGGATATACGACTGGTTCCTCGGCGGCAAGGACAACTACCCGGTCGACGAGGAGATGGCCCACCAACTGCTCGCCCTGGACTCGCGGGGGCGGGACATGGCGCGGGTCAACCGGGCCTTCATGCACCGGGCCACCCGCTGGCTCGCCGAGAAGGGGGTGCGCCAGTTCCTCGACATCGGCACGGGCATTCCTACCGAGCCGAACCTCCATCAGGTCGCTCAGCGGGCCGCGCCGGACGCGCGGGTCGTCTACTGCGACAACGACCCCATCGTGCTCGCCCACGCGGCGGCCCTGCTGCGCTCGACCCCCGAGGGGACGACCGAGTACATCCAGGTCGACGCGCGCGAGCCGGACACCATCCTCGCGGAAGCCGGCAAGGTCCTCGATTTCGGCGAGCCGATCGCCCTGTCCCTGCTCGCCCTGCTGCACTTCCTGGACGACGAGGACGGCGCGGCCGAGCTCGTCGACCGGCTCGTGGAGCGGCTGCCGTCCGGCAGCTATCTGGTGCTCTCGCACATCACGGGGGAGTTCGACCCCGAGGGCGCGGCGCAGGCACGCGCCATGTACAAGGCCCGCGGTATGACGCTCCGGCCCCGGTCGCGCGCCGAGCTCACCGCGTTCTTCCACGGGCTGGAACTCGTCGAGCCGGGTGTCTCGCTTGCCGCCGACTGGCACCCGGAACTCGGTGAGGTCATCGCCGTCCAGGGCGACGAGCCGATCCCCGGGTACGCGGGCGTCGCTCTCAAGCCCTGACCGGTCCGTTCCGTTCCGGCGGGGGCCGCGCACAATGGACGCATGTCACGACGCACCCGACGGCCGCAGCGCCCGGCCCCCGCGCCGACGCGGATCACCATGGAGTCGCCGTGCCCGTGCGGCCTGCCAGCCGGCTACGGCGCGTGCTGCGGCAGGCTGCACGCGGGCACGGCGAACGCGCCCACCTGTGAGGCGCTGATGCGTTCGCGGTACGCCGCCTTCGTCGTCCGCGACGCCCCGTACCTGCTGCGCACCTGGCATCCGGAGACCAGGCCCCCGGCCGTCGACTTCGACCCCGCGCTGCACTGGGTACGCCTGGAGATCCTGGACACCGCGGACGGCAGCCCGTTCCATACCACCGGCACCGTCACCTTCCGCGCGCACTACACGGACAACGGCCGCCCCGGCTCACTGCACGAGCACAGCCGCTTTGTCCGCCACCACGGTGTCTGGGTCTATGCGGAGGCGGTCTTCGCGGAGTGAGAGCCGGTGCTGCGCTGGGGAGAGTGGTTCACCCGGGGAGCGTGAGGCGGAAGGTGGTGTGTCCGGGGCGGCTGGTGATGGTGGCGGTTCCGCCGTGGGCGGTGATGACGGCGTGGACGATGGCGAGGCCCAGGCCGGTGCTTCCCGTGCTGCGGGAGCGGGCGTGGTCGGCGCGGACGAAACGGCCGAAGACTTCGGGCTGGAGTGCGGCGGGGATGCCGGGGCCGTTGTCACTTACTTCCACGCGGACGGTGACCCTCTGGAGGGGACGCAGGGACAGTCGTACCCACACGGCCCCCGCGATGCCGGTGGCCACGACGGCGGCGCCGAACAGTACCGTTTCGACTGCTTCGAGGCGGTGCACAGTCTCTTCCACCGGGTGCAGGGGCAGGCCCGTGACCAGGGTGTCCTGGTCGTCGCCCCGGACAGCGGTGACGCGGTATTTCCCCAGAGCGGAAAGGCGGATGCTGTGCCCGGCCCCGTCCACGGGGATTCCCGCCAGGGTGCGGCGGTCCCCCGGGGGAAGCCGGAGGGGGCGGGCAGCGGCGTCGTCGACGACGGTGGCCTGGGTGATGGTGCCGTGCAGGAGGTGGGCGCCGAAGGTCGATTCGGCCTGCCCCCGAGTGTCGGGGTGGTTGTCGGCGTCCGGCTCGGCCTCGTGTTCCAGGCTGGCTGCGAACCGGCCGCCGGATGCGGCGAGCTGCTCGTCCAGGCGCCCCATCAGGAAACCGCGCAGAGCGAGGGCGGTGGTGATCCCGACGGCGAGACAGGCGAGGGCGAGCAGGGCGACGAGTCCGACGGTGAGCTGGCCGCGCAGAGTGCTCGGTGGCAGGCGTCTCACGAGGCTTCCGGCTTGAGGACGTAACCGACACCGCGCACCGTGTGGATCATCGGGATGCGTCCGGCGTCGATCTTCTTGCGCAGGTAGCTGATGTAGAGCTCGACGATGTGGGCACGTCCGCCGAAATCGTATGCCCAGACATGATCCAGGATCTGGTCCTTGGACAGGACCCGGCGAGGGTTGCGCATGAGGAAGCGCAGGAGTTCGAACTCGGTCCGGGACAGCTCGACGGTCTCCCCGCCGCGCCGGACCTCCCGGGCTTCCTCGTCCATCGTGAGGCACCCGACGGCGAGCCGGTTCGTGCCCAGCCCGGCAGTCATGCCGGCCCGCCGGAGCAGCCCGCGCAGCCGGGCCAGGACTTCCTCCAGGCTGTAGGGCTTGGTCACGTAGTCGTCGCCGCCCGCGGTGATCCCGGCGATGCGGTCCTCGACCGCGTCGCGGGCGGTCAGGAACAGGACACACACCTTGGGCATCTCATGTCTGAGGGCCCTCAGGATCCGGAGCCCGTCCAGGTCGGGAAGCATCCAGTCCAGAACGACCGCGTCGGGCCGGAAATCACGGGCCGCCGCCAGCGCGGTCGCACCGTCGCCCGCGGTGTGCACCTGCCAGCCCTCGCCGGTGATGACCCCGGCCAGGACATCGGTGACGTCGGGTTCGTCGTCGACGACGAGGATCCTTACAGAGTCTCCGTCCGGGCGGTGCAGAGGCGATGTTGTACGCGGTTCGTCCATGATTCCTCCAGCATCTCCCCGCGCAGGCCACGGCAGGCGTGGGCGTGGCTCTGAGTTTCCTCTGAATCGGAGCCGAGAGCGGTCGGCCGCACGGTTTCAGAAGGTACACAGAGGTTGAGCTGTGAGGCTGGCCGCCCATCGCCGGAGTGTGCGGCAATGTCCGGAGGAGCCCCATGGCCACCACGTGTACGACCACGACGTACGGGAGTCGCGGGCTGCGTCACCGTCGCGGGACGTATCAGCGGTCTCCTGGCCGGGTACGCCTGCGCGGTTCTGCCGGCGCTCATGGCCCGGATGCCGCTCCTGGATCACACCGTCGGCAGCGACCGGCTCGCCCGCCGGCATGCCCGGGGCGGCT
>DATCWZ010000409.1:0-2253 GCA_036566065.1 Streptomyces sp.
GCCCGCCTCCCTGGCGGCGGCGGCCGGTGCACTGCCTCCCGCCGCGCTGCTCACGCTGGCCGCCCGCAACGACTCCGCCCTGATCTGGGCCCTGGTGCTCCATCGCGTATCGCTGGGGGACGAGATACCCAGGGCCGTCGCCGAGACCGTCCTCGATGTCGCGGCCGCGGCCCCCGGTTCACGGCTCAATCTGCTGGTCACCGACGGTTCCATGATCGTGGCGACCGCCTGGGGGGACACCCTCTGGTATCTCGCCGAACCGGGCCACCGCACGGTGGTGGCCTCGGAGCCGTACGACGACGATCCGTACTGGCGCGAGGTCCCCGACCGGACACTGCTGGCCGCGACCCGCACCGATGTTCTACTGACCCCGCTCAAGGAGCCGACCGCGTGAGTCCCTTCCTGCTGACCCGCACCCTGCCGGTGGACGCGACGGACGCGGCGCTGCGCGCCGATGTGCGCGACGGCCTGACCGTACGTCCCAAGACACTGCCGCCCAAGTGGTTCTACGACGCGCACGGCAGCGACCTGTTCGAGGAGATCACCCGGCTCCCCGAGTACTACCCGACCCGCGCCGAACGCGAGATCCTGATCGGCCGCGCCGCGCACATCGCCCGGGCGTCCGGCGCCCGGACCGTGATCGAGCTGGGTTCGGGTTCTTCGGACAAGACCCGCCATCTGCTCGACGCGCTGCCCGGGCTGCACACCTATGTGCCGGTGGACGTCAGCGAGAGCGCGCTGAGGGGCGCCGCCGACGCGCTGCTCGCCGAGCGGCCCGGACTGTCCGTCCACGCGCTGATCGCCGACTTCACCCGTGGTCTCGCCCTGCCGGAGAGCCCCGGCCCCCTGCTGGTCGTGTTCCTCGGCGGCACGCTGGGGAACCTCCTGCCGGACGAGCGTGCGCGGTTCCTGCGGTCCGTACGGTCGCTGCTCTCCCCCGGCGACGGGCTGCTGCTCGGCACCGATCTGGTGAAGGACGAGCGGACCCTGGTCGCGGCGTACGACGACGCGGCGGGCGTGACGGCGGCGTTCAACAAGAACGTGCTGACGGTGATGAACCGTGAGCTGGGGGCGGACTTCCAGCTCGGCGACTTCGACCATGTCGCCCTGTGGGACGACGTGCGTGAGCGGATCGAGATGCGGCTCCGCGCGCGCCGGGCGCTGACGGTGAAAATCCCGGAAGTGGATCTGGTGGTGCCGTTCGAGGCCGGCGAGGAGCTGCGTACGGAGGTGTCGGCGAAGTTCCGCGAGGAGGGTGTACGCGGCGAACTGGCCGCGGCCGGGCTGCGCCTGGACCAGTGGTGGACCGACGCGGAGGGACGGTTCGCGCTGTCGCTGGCCACGGCCCACTGAGCGGTACGCGGCCGGCGCGCTCAGCCCGTCGCGAGCTTCGAGGTGATGCGCGCCGACGCCGTCTTCGCCTCGGCCGCCGGATCGCCGCCTTCCAGCACGGCGGTCATGTACGGCTTGATCGGGTTGGTGGCCTCGACTTCGGCCCACTGCGGCGAGTTGGGGGTGGCGCGGCCCTGCGTGGCGCCCTCGGCCATCGCCGCGGTGCCCTCCTGGCCCTCGATGACCCGGGCGAGCTCCGGCTTGTTGGGCACATAGCTCATCGCCCTGGCGAGTTCCGTCTGCCACCTCCGGCCGGCCAGCGCCTCGATCACCTCGATGCCGTCGAAGCGGTGGTCCGCCTTGTCCGGCACGATCAGGTCCGAGCCGCCGGTGAAGACGGCACCCGGCCTGTCCGCCGTCCTGCCCGGTATGGGGAAGTAGCCGAGCTTTCCCTTGAGTGCGGGGTTCTTCTGCTCGATGAGCGCCGCGCTGCCGGGCACGGAGATGATCTGGGCGACATCGCCCTTCGCGAAGACATCGGTCTGCGGCGGCTTCTGCTCGTCGGCGTCCTTGGGTCCGTCACCGAGCGCCTGGAGCTTCTTGTAGAAGTCCATCCCCCTGAGCGCGGCCGGGGTGCCGAGGGCGCCCTCCCAGTCCCCGCCCTTCTGGTCGGCCAGTTCACCGCCCTCGTCCCAGATGAAGCCCGCCAGGACGTACCAGTTCTGGCCCGCGAGGTACATCCCCTGGTGACCCGCGCTGTTGAGCTTCTCCGTGATGTCGATCCACTGCTTGCGCGTCCTGGGCGGTTCCTTGATGCCGGCCTGCGCGAAGAGGTCCTTGTTGTAGATGACGACGCGGTTGGCCGCGTACCACGGAATGCCGTACTGCACACCGTTGATGCTGCCGGGTTCGGCGAGGCCG
>DATCWZ010000502.1:0-3806 GCA_036566065.1 Streptomyces sp.
GGCCGCGCGGCGGGTGCGTGGCGCGGCGACGACCGAGCCCGGCAGGCTTCAGATCATCAGTGCCGTACTCGCCCTGCTGGTCGTGGCGTTCGGGGCGGTCACGGCCCTGGAGGTGTCGGGGCGAGCGGCGGCCGCGGATGACGTGGTGACGCGCAGTCAGCCGCTGAGCGCGGACGCGGCGAGCATCTACCGGTCGCTGGCCGACGCGGACACGATGGCGGCGAGCGGTTTCCTCGCGGGCGCCCAGGAGCCCCGGGACGTGCACGAGCAGTACGAGAAGGACATCCGGGAAGCGTCCAGGCTGCTGGTGCGAGCCGCGGCGAGCACGGACGCGACGTCCGCGTCCGGGCGGGAGATCACCACGCTCAACGAGCTGCTGCCCGTCTACACGGGTCTGATCGAGCGCGCCAGGGCCAACAACCGGCAGGGATTGCCGCTCGGCGGCGCCTATCTCCGTTACGCCAACCAGAAGATGACGGACGAGCTGCTGCCCGCGGCCGAGCGGCTGTACGCGGCGGAGACCGGCAAGCTGGGCACCGACTCCGCCCGGGCCCGGCAGTGGCCGTACGTGTCGCTGGCGGCCGGAGTCGTCGTACTGGCCGGTCTCCTGTGGATACAGCGGCGCGAATACCGCAGGACGAACCGGGTGTTCAACCGGGGACTGCTCGTGGCGACCGCCGCGTCGGCGGCGTTGCTGCTGTGGCTGGCCGTGGGTCAGACGGTGGCGCGTGCGGAGCTGCATGACGCGATGGTCCATGGGCAGGAGTCCCTCGATGTGCTCAATCACGCACGCATCAACTCGCTGAAGGCACGCGCCAATGAGAACCTCACCCTTGTCGCCCGTGGCGCGGTACTCACCCCGGACGGTGAGAACGACAAGTACGAGACCGACTACAGCTCGGGCATGAAGGCCCTGGGGAGCGAGTTGAAGAGCGCAGGGAAGCTCGCCGACGGCCTTGGGGGAAGAGCGCCGGTGGCCAGGGCCGTCAGCGGTGTGTCCGAGTGGCAGGGCAGGCACAGGAAGGCCCGCGCGACCGACGAGCAGGGTGATTACGAGGGCGCCCTGGAGCAGATCATCGGTCCGGAGAACTCGACGGGTGAGTCCTTCGAGCGGGTGGACAGGGCGCTGGGGACGGCGCTCGCCCATGAGCAGGCGGAGTTCACCGCCGCGGCGGAGGACGGACGCGGGGCGCTGGGCGGGCTGCCGACAGGAGCCGGGGCACTCGCCGTGCTGGGGGCGGTCGGCACCGCCGTCGGAGTCGGCCGCAGGCTCTCGGAGTACCGGTGAGAGGGGCAGTGATGGCCGGGGCACGGGCCAGGGCCGCGTCGGTCCGCGAGAGGCTGCGCGGCTGGGGCGGCGTGACGGGCATGGCGGTGGTCTGTGCCCTGACGGCCTCGCTCACGCTGCTGCCGCTGGCGCACAGCGACGGCGGTTCCTCCGGCGGCGTGACCGCGGGCCGGGGCACCACGTCGGCCGTGGACGTGCTGGCCGAGAAGTGCACCGATCCGGAGGCGAGCCTTCCGCCGTCGCGTGCCGACGGGCCGAGCATCGCGAAGATCAAGAAGCGCGGGAAGCTGATCGCCGGTGTCGACCAGAACAGCTTCCGGTGGGGGTATCGCGATCCGGAGACCGGCGGTCTCGAAGGCTTCGACATCGATCTGGTGCGGGCCATCGCGAAGGACATCCTGGGCGACCCCACCGCGGTGATCTTCCGGGCGATTCCCACGAACCAGCGCATCGCGGCCCTGGAGCACGACAAGGTCGATGTCGTGGTGCGGACGATGACGATCAACTGCAAGCGGCTCCAGCAGGTGTCGTTCTCTACGGCCTACTTCCGCGCCGGTCAGCAGGTGCTGGCCCCGAAGGACTCCGACATCACGGGGTACGACGCGTCGCTCAGCGGCAAGCGGGTCTGCACCGCCGAGGGATCGACGGCCTACGAGGTGCTGGAGAAGAAGTCGTTCGGCGCGGTCTTCAAGGATGACGACGACGGCACCGACCGGGACCCGGACCTGCTGACCGTGCCCAATCAGCTCGACTGTCTGGTCAGGCTCCAGCTCGGCGAGGTCGACGCGGTGGTGACGGACAACGCGCTGGCGGCCGGGCAGGCCGCCCAGGACCCGGCGGTGGCCCTGAAGGGCGCCGGACCGTTCACCACGGAGTACTACGGCGTCGCCGCGAAGCTCGGCGCCGACGATCTGGTGGCCAGGGTCAACCAGGTCCTGGAGGACTATCGCGCGGGCGGTGCGGGCAGCCCGTGGATGGTGTCGTACCGCAAGTGGCTCGCGTCCGGTCTGCCGGGGATCACGGCGCCGCCGGCGCCGAAGTACCGGAGCAACTGAGAGAGCGGAGAGGTGGTCGATGGGCGTGGCGGGATCCGTCCCCGGCTGTACGGGGAGGCCGCCCGGCCCGGTCATGGACCGGGACGAGGCGGACCGTGCGATGGCCCGGCTCGGCGCGGAGCACGAGGCGATCGAGACCTCGCTCCTCGCCCTGCAGGACCATGCGGGCCGCCGCCTCCTGGAGGGCGCTGACCTGACCGGGGTCACCAAGGAACGCTGGGCCTCCACCGAGCGGTCGATCACGGCGCTGTGGGGGTACTTCGACGCGTACGCGGGTGCGCTCGCCGAGGCCCGCGAGATCCGGGCCAGACGCCGCAGCCCCAGCAGGGACGATCTGGCGGCCCTGACCGATCTGCTGCGCGGCGACGGCGTCACCGTGCCGAACACGGCGGCCGGTCCCGCCAGGCTTTCCGAGCGGCTCACCCTCGAAGAGCTGGTCGACCGGATGAACCGGCTGTACGCGCTCTCGCTGGACATGGTCGTCGCCTCGGACTCCGTATGGTCGGCGCTGCCCGCCCGGATCGACCTGCTCTCCGCCGAGCTGCGCCGCACCCGCTCCCTGGCGCACTCCGTCGGCGTACGGCCCGGGGAGCACCCCTCGGGGGATGAACTGGAGGCCATCACCGAGGAGCTGACGACGCTGCGGGCCCAGGTGATCTCGGATCCGCTGGCGTTCTGGCTGCCGGGACCGGGCAGCTCGGCGCCGGGCGGCGGCCGCCCCGACACCACGCGCTACGACCGGGCGGCCCGCGCCCTGGAGGACGTACGGCGGGAGATCGAAGCGGTCCTCGCGGTCAGGCAGGACGCCGAGCAGCGGCTCGGCAGGCTGCGCGATGTGCTCTCGCGTGCCGACCGGACGCTCGCCGAGGCCAGGCTGGCACGTGGTGAGGTGCTGGCGAAGATCGCGGCCTCCGAGGTGCCCGCCGTCAGCGGCCCGCCGACCGCGCTGCAGGAGCGGCTCGCCGCCGCGTCCGAGTACCGTCGGCGCGCCCTGTGGCACCGGCTCTCGCCGCTGCTGGAGTCGCTGGAGCGGGAGGCCGAGGACGAGTTGCGGCGGGCCAGGGAGTCGCTGACATCGGTCACCGCGCCGCTCGCGGTCCGCGCGGAACTGCGGGGCAGGCTCGACGCGTACAAGGCGAAGGTCGCCGGGAACGGGCTCGCGGAGGATCCGCTGCTGATCGAGCGGTACGACGCGGCGCGCCGGATGCTGTGGAGCGCCCCGTGCGATCTGCGGGCGGCCGAGCACGCGGTGCTGCGCTACCAGCGGGCGGCAGCGGAGATGCTGACCCCGCCGCGGCGGGGCGAACAGGGGGATTCACGATGAGTACGCCGTGCCAGCGCCCCACGTGCGAGGGGCATTACGAAGACATGGGCGGGGGTGAGATGTACTGCGACACGTGCGGTCTCGCGCCCGTCGTGTCACCGTCGGGCATGGTGAGTTCACCGCCGACCGGTGCCGCGGG
>DATCWZ010000580.1:0-4623 GCA_036566065.1 Streptomyces sp.
CCACCGGTCGATGTCCGCCGACAGCGCGAGCAGGACAACCGCGGCGGCGGCCAGGAATCCGAGCGAGCCCGCGGGCCGCGCGGAGACCGTGGACCACCAGTCGGCCTGCGCCGCGGCCGCTGTCACACCACCCGCCACCACGATCGCGGCGCGTACAAACGCGCGCCACGTGATCGGCGCGTCCTCGTTCGCCGAACAGCCGCACGAGGACTCCGGGGCGAGCGCCCGCCCGTAACCGAGATAGCCGAGAAAACCCGCGCCGAGAACGGCGGCGGCGGCCCCCGGCACCGGATTCACCGGCAGGGCCAACAGCCCTGCGGCGATGAGCAGTTCCCCGGCACCGACACCGCGCAGCACCAGCGCCGCCCGCTCGCTGCTGCTCAGCATGCGGGCCAGCGCCGTCTTCGGCGCCTGGAGCGCGGTGCCGCGGCTGAACAGTTTGACCGCGCCGGTCCAGCCCAGCAGACCGGCAAGGACCAGCGGGGCGAGGCCCGTTGTCAGTGAGAGCATCGTCAGTGCCCGACCGAGATGCGTACAACATCCACGGAGTTGTCCGACGGCCGCCACGCTCCGAGTACCTGGGCACTTTGTCCGATACGTAGCCGGGACAGGTCGGACGTGAGCGCGCGGCCCGCGTACGAGGCGTTCGTGGTGTCCGGGAGGACATGGCCGACAACTTCGTGCCCACCGTGGGCGAGGTGGAGCCGGTCCCTGGCGATGCCGCGAATCTGGGTGTCGAGGTTCACGATGTTGACCCACACCGCGTCGGCGGCGACGGTGCCGTCCGGCATCGGGACGCCGCGGGCGTAGAGCCCGTCACCGATCTCGATGGCCGCGGCGGTGGTGGCCCGCACCTTCCACACGCTTGTGGCGTTGGTCATCTGGACACGGGCATGGTCACCGTAGGAGCCGGCGACCTCCAGAACGCTGCCGGTGATGCCGGTGATACGGCCCTCCACGAAGGAGGACTTCGTGATCGCGGGGTCGAGTGACGGCTCGGCGGCGAAGGCCGCGTCGGCGTCGATCCCGCCGAGCGCGGTCGCGCCGATGATCGTGGCGCCGCTGAGGGCGGCGCTGGTGAGGAAGCTACGGCGGCCCAGGCCGCGGTGGTCGTCCTGACGGAAGGTCATGTCCGCTCCCCCTCTCACTCGTAGATGTAGACCGGCAGCTTGCCGGAGCTGAGGCTGCCGATGGCCGAGAAGGCGGCCGGGGTCAGATCCAGGACGCGGTTGGTACGGCAGGCGCCGTTGCAGCACGTGGCCTCGCCGCACCATTGCCTCGTACGCGGTCCGCAGTCCGTGATCGTGATGCACACCGCCGCGCCGGAGCACTGGTGCTTGACCCGCATCACGGCACCGCAGCCGCGACGGGGGATGTTCTCGCCGCACAGGTCGGGCCGGGTGATGTCCCAGCACGCCTGTGACGCGTTGGGCCAGGCGCCGTGGTTGGCGCTCGACCGGCAGTTGCCGCAGGCGCCTCCGCCGGCGCTGCCGCACGGACCCCACGAGGATCCACAACAGAACCAGCTCGTCTCACCGGCCCACAGGCTGGTAGATCCGCAAGCCATCGTGCCGCCTCCCTCAGTTCATTGTTGACGAGTTCATGTCAAAACGCAGGAGATGGTGCACTCGAAGCACCCCCATGATGCTGCGGTCTACGCGCGTTGGCTAGGGGGCCCACATCTTCGCGCGGACCCGGTACAACCGTCGGCGCGCCTCGTGGGTCTCATCAAGCGGGAGCAAACCACTCCCGCAGACGCAAGGGGGAAATATGGGAAGCATGCGTAATGCCGGGGTACTCGGGGCGTTAACGACGCTGGCGGTGGGCGCGACGGCTGTGTTCGGCACGGCTGCCTACGCCACGCCGAACGTCACACCGCAGCGGGTGTGCGGCAGCGCCTACAAGACCGTGAACTCGGTGCCTGTCGGCTCACTGGGTACCGTCTACCTCACGTACAACTCCGGGAACGGCAAGAACTGCGTCGCGACGATCCGCGCCAACCCGGGCACGGCCAAGGACATGTCCACGTACATCTATGTCCCCGACACCGACGAGTGGGCCGGGGACTCGGGCAGCTTCACGTCCTACGCGGGGCCGGGCTACGTCTACGGCAAGGGCCACTGCGTGAGCTGGGGCGGCAACATCGGCAACGTGTACGTGTCGGTGGAGAACTCCAACTGCGCCGCGCTGAGAGAACACGTGGTCACCGAGGTCCGCTGATCCGGCAGCCGCGGGGTCCCGTGCCGAGCGGCAACCGGCACGGGACCGCGCGGTGCGAACGCCGGCAGGAGGCGGTCGAGGCGGCGGAGCAATTTCTCAGCAGGAGGCCGGCAGCAGAAGCGGGGAGCTGACCGCCGCGGCTCAGTGGGCGAGGTACTGGGTGGGGTCGGTGGTGAAGAGGTTCCGTGCGACGCCGATCCGCTCCTCCCGGTAGGGGCCGGGGTGGGCCAGGCGGTCCAGCGCGGTGAGAAGCGTACGGGGGTTGGTGGCGCGTTCCGTGATGTGCGCGTCGGCCATGGCGCGGACCCCGTCGATGCCGTGGCCGGGAATCGGCCGGTAGCCGATGACGGGAACCCCGGCGGCGAGGGCCTGAATGGCCGTCTGTCCGGCGGCGTTATCGATCAAGGCGCTGGACGCCGCCATCAGGCCGGGCAGATCGGTGGTCCAGTCCAGGGAGAGGACCCCGGGCAGCCCCGCGGTACGGGCCCGGAGCCTTTCGCTCCGCCCGCACAGCAGCACCGGCACATAGCCGGCGTCGGCGAGCAGGAGCGCGGTGGCGGCGAGCCCCTGGCCCACACCCCAGGCGCCCGCCGAAATGAGCACGGCGGGCCGCCCGGGGCCGTACCGCGCGAGCTCCCGCACCCAAGGCGACGGTGCCTGGCCGGGAGCATCACGGCGGCTCGCGGTGAAAGCCGCGGGGACGAGAGGCCCGCACACCTGTGCGGGGCGTCCGATGGCGCTGCGGATGTGTATGGCGGCGGAGTCGGTGAGGCACAAGTACAGGTCGTTGCCCGGGTGGAGCCACTGGCGGTGTACCGCGAAGTCGGTGATGACGACGGTGCTGGGCGGGCAGGCGGCAGGGTGGGCCGCGCGCAGCCGCCCGGCGGCCTGGGCGGCCTGGTGAAAGGTGGAGACCAGGGCGTCGGGATGCCACTGGTCGACGATGCGGCGCAGGCGGGGTGCGATGAGGGCCGCCAGCGGCCCCGTATCCGGGAGCCAGCCGCGCCGGCCCGGAGTCCGGTGGTCGCGGAAGAACGCCGCGTAGAGCGCCTGGTAGGCCCACGGACAGTGCTGGAGCGCCGCGCGATAGGCGGTACGCAGACCGTGGCCGGTCCCGGCGGGCAGCAGATCCAGCAGGTCGGCATGGGCGGTGCGATGGCCGCCGGCCCGCAGCCGCGTGGCCAGTTCGGCGGCGACGGTGTCGTGTCCCGCCCCCATGCTCGCGCTGACGATCAGGAACCGGCCCATTTCTGCATGGTCCCCGCAGGGCGGCCGGTATGCCACACCTGGACCGGCCGGGGCGTTGGGCTGGTCGGGTCACGCGCGTTTGCCGGTGTGCCGGTTACATGGAGGATTGACGTTGTACGGTCTGCGGCCGGGCCCGACAGAGTGCCCGGCATTGCCGGCGGCCACGGAGGACGGAAGGCCCATGTGTGCGAGCCCCCCACCCCGCAGTACCCGCGCAGCCGGACCACGCGCGGCGCCGCCGGTCGCGGCCAACGGGTCTTCCGGCGGTCGGCGCGTTGTCCTGATCACCGGTGCCTCGTCCGGCATCGGCGCCGAAGTGGCCACCCGCCTTTCGGCCAGTAGCCGGTGGGAACTGCTGCTGAACGGGCGGGACAAGGCCCGGCTCGGCGCGGTCGCCGCCCGCACCGGAGGTGTTGCGCTGCCGATGGACCTGGCCCCCCAGGACGGCAGCCGCAGGCTCACCGAAGCGGCGCTGGCGCACAGCGGCAGGGTTGACGCCCTGGTCGCCGCGGCGGGCTTGGGCTGGGCGGGCGCGTACACCGATATGACACCTGCCCTGGTGGACCGTCTCGTACGTGTCAATGTGTGCGCCGTGCTCCACCTGGTGGGTCTGCTGCTGCCGCAGATGGTGTCGCGGGGGTCGGGCCGGCTGGTACTGCTCGGCTCGGTGGCCGGCCGGTTCGGCGTGCGGGGTGAGGCGGCCTACGCGGCGACGAAGGGAGCGCTCATCCCATTCGCGCAGAGCCTGCGGTACGAACTCCAGGGCACGGGTGTCCACCTCTGCCTCGTGATGCCGGGCCCGGTCGACACCCCGTTCTTCGCCCACCGCGACAGTCCGTACACGCGTTCCCGTCCGCGGCTGGTTCCCGCCGGGCGGGTCGCGGCCGCGGTGGAGAAGGCACTGGTCGGGGGCCGGGAGGAGATCACCGTGCCGCGCTGGCTGGACATGCCCGGCCGCCTGCAGGGCATGGCCCCGCACTTGTTTCGCAAGCTGGCCATGCGTTTTGGCTGAACGGGTCCCCGGGGCGGGGGTGCTGGGAGCCGTGACGTGATCATCCTGTCCGTGGTGCTGGCGCTGGCCGCCGCGCTGGCCAACGCGACGTCCTCCGTTCTGCTGCGCAGGGCGGCCGCGGCCGGCCCGCCCCGCCCCACCGG
>DATCWZ010000305.1:0-10625 GCA_036566065.1 Streptomyces sp.
TTGCGGGCGAGCAGGTCGGCGTGCCGCCGGGTGCGGTTGCAGACGGTGAGCTGCGCACCGAGCGCGGCAGCGCGGGCCACGACCGCGGCTGCGACCGATCCGGCGCCGACCACGAGGACCCGCTTGCCGTCGAGTGATCCACCGTTCCAGGCGGCCACGGTGTCGACGGCTGCGCTCGCGACCGAGCGCCCCATGGCCGCCAGGGATGAGCCGCGGTGTGCTCGCCTGGAGGCGGCGATGGCGGCGGCCAGCAAGCGGTCGAGTTCGAGGTCGCTGGACCCTGCCGCCCGGGCGGCCGCCGTGGCGCTGCGGACTTGGCCTGCGATCTCGGTCTCGCCCAGCACGAACGACTCCAGACCGGTGGCGACTCGGAGCAGGTGGAGGGCCGCTTGGTCGTGCACGTGCACCTTCGCCGCCGCCTCGACCTCAGTCGGCGCGACGCCGCGGTCCCGTGCCAGTGCGAGCAGGAGAGCGGCCGGGTCCGCGGTGTCTTTCCAGGCTCCGTAGACCTCAGTGCGCTGGCAGGTGGAGAGCACGGCAACGGCGTTGGCGCGGCTGGCGACGCGGAGGGCGGGAAGTCGCTCGGCCAGCTCCGCGCCGTTGTAGGAGAGGCGCTCCAGCAATGACAAGGGCAGCCGACTGCCCGAGACGGAGATGCAGGCGAGGGCGCTCACTTTGTCGCTCCCTTGGGAATCATTGCGAGCAGGGTCTCCACGGTGGCCCGGTGGCTGCCGAAGGGGGCGTTTGCGAGGTAGGCGTTCAGGTCGCGCTGCCCGGCTGCCAGTTGTCCCAATCCCATGAGCTGGACGAGGCCCCGTGCGTAGAGCGCCTCGGGGTACCCAGGGTGCGCCGCCAGGGCTGTGTCGACGAGCTTCTTGCCCTGCTCGGGCTGGCCGGCCGCGAGGGCCACGAGCGCGAGCGCTGCGTTGGCCTCGGGATTGGCCCGGTCGAGCTGGGTCACGGCGAGGTACTCGATGGTGGCGAGCTGGGGCGCTGCCGCGGCCTCGTAGGCGCGCGCGAGAGCAAGGTGAGCCTGGGGGTCCTTGGGGTCGCGTTTGACGCTCGCCTCGGCGGCGCTGACCTCGGCGAGCTGTTCCGGGGTGGCCGCCGAGGCACCGCTTCCGGTCGCCGATCCCGCAGGTCCCGCGCCGGGCGACCCCTGTTCCGCCGTCGGTGCGTCGCCGGTGATCGTTGTCCCCGGTGCGCGCGGCGTCGACGAGGTGGCCAGCAGGGCGCCGAGGCCCAGGATGACAGCTGCGCCCGCCACCAGTGCGATGAGCCTGGTCCGCAGTCGGGAGCCGTTGGCCCGCCTCTGCCCGGGTGCCTGCCGAGTTCCCGCGCCGCGCGAGGCAGGTCGGTCCGCGGCGGGTGCCGATTGCGCGGCTGCAGCAGTGGAGAGGTTGACGAGGACGTCGGCGGCCGCACGTTCTACTGGTTCGCGTAGCCGGGCGTGGTCTGCTGCGTCGAGCTTGTGGGCCGCCAGGTCGTCGTCGAGGTCACGGAGCTGGCGCAGCAGTCTGTCTCGCGCCTCCAACTCGGAGCCCACCATGGTCAGGGACTTGGGCCGTCCGAGGGCCAAGGGGCGCAGGATGACGAGGACCGAGAGGCTCACCAGCGCCGCGGTGAGAAGGATGCCGGTCATCTCGAGTCCTCCTCCAGCCAGTGGTTGAGGGCGGTGTCGACGCGGCTCCGGTCCTCTTCAGCGAGCGGTGTCGGCGCGGCCGCCGGTTGCACCGATCGGTGACGCCAGGCCCGTAGGGTGACGGCTCCGCCGGCCAGGCCGCCGATGAGCGCAAGGAGCGGCAGCGCGTACGCCAACTGCGCCGGTCCGGAGTGTGGGGGCGTGAGCAGCACTGTCTCGCCGTAGGCAGCGACGAAACGGTTCTGGATCGCAGTCGGCGAGTCGCCGGCGGCCAGGCGTTCGGCGATCTCCTGCCGCATCTGACGGGCCAGGGGAGCCGGGGATTCTGCCGCCGAGAGGTCCTGGCACACCGGGCATCGCAGCCCGGCCGCGATCTGCTCGGCCTGTTCCGCCTGGCTCACAGGTCGGTTCGCTCCTCGGACCGCCACCGCGGCCAACGACAGGAGGCCGACGGCGAGGGCGAGCACCACGAAGGCGGCCGGTCCGAGCATGCGGGACCGGAGCCCCCTCGAGGGGCGCTGTGGTCCGGTGCTCATGGTGTCTCCCCGCGCGTGAGGGCGGTCAGCATGGTGTTCAGCCGCTGGGCATCGACCGGCCCAATGATGCGGTCGGCGATGCGTCCTCCCCGGTCCACGACGAACGTCTCGGGGACGCCGCGCAGCCCGTAGGCGAGGGCCGTGCGGGACTGCGTGTCCTCGACCGTGGGATAGGTCACGCCCGCCGAGCTCAGATACTGCTCGGCGTCAGCTCGCTGGTCCTGGAAGTTGACGCCGAGGACGACGACGCCCGAGTCGCGGAAGTCCGCCCAGGCCTGGTTCAGGGCCTGCTGCTCGGTGCGGCACTCAGCGCACCAGGAGGCCCAGAAGTTGATCACGACGACCTGTCCCCGGAGGTCGGAGAGCGCGACGGGCGGTCCGTGCAGTCCTTGGAGTCTGAAGTCGGGGGCCGAGCGGCCAACGAGTGGTGAGGCGACCGCCTTGGGGTCGTGTCCGAGGCCGGAGGCCAGCAGCGCCACGACACCAAGGACCGCGACGACGACCAAGGAGAGCAGGGCCACGCGACGGCCGGAACTGGACATCATTGTGCTCCCGTCTGTGCGAGCGGGTGGGAAGGTTGCCGGTCAGGGGGCCGGGTCTGGGTGGTTGCGTGCCGGCGCGCCCGGCTCCGGGGGCGACGGGCGGAGACGTTACGGCCGCTTCGGCGTCGGGCAGGCCACAGCGCCGTCGCTCCAGCGAGGGCCATGAGCCCTCCGCCGAGCCACAGCAGACTGACGCCGGGGTTGTGGTAGAGCCGGAAGGTGGCTGAGCGCCCGTTGTCCTGCAGGCCGATCACCGACGCGTACAGGTCCCATGCCGGCCCGCGTTGGATCGCTGGGGAGCCGATGGGCTCGGATGCGGCCGGATAGAGGTTGAGCCGCGGGTCAAGGACCGCTGGGGGCTCGCCGGAGCCGCTGCTCCGCACACTCAGGTCGGCGGTGAGAACGGCACGCTGCGCCTCCTGCGCGGTGCGGAGGCCCTGGTATTGCAGCTCGTACCCGGCGAAGCTCGTGGTCTGGCCGGTGTTCAGGGTCACCTCGGTCTGCTGCGCGAAGGCGGATGAGGCAGTGATGCCGATCGCCATGAGCCCCAGCCCGATGTGGACTCCAAGCCCGCCATACCGACGTCGGCCTCGGCGCAGCGCCGCGATGGCTCCGCCCCGCTCCGAACGACGCCCGAAGGCGACACCGGTCAGGATCTCCTGGCCGTTGGCGACGATGACGAGAGCGCCCAGCCCGAAGCCGACCACGGCCACCGGCTTGTCAGCCCCCGCGACCGCGGAGCCAGCCATGACCAGTGCTGCCGCGAGGGCGGGGACGCGCAGGCGCCGCAGTGCGCGTGACCTGTTCGCCGCGCGCCACGGAAGCAGGGGCGCGGTCCCCATGAGCAGGAGCAGCAGCAGGAAGACCGGCGCGAGGGCACTGCGGAAATACGGCGCCCCGACGGTCGTCTGCCGGTTCGTCGTCGCCTCCACGATGAGCGGGAACGTCGTGCCCAGCAGGATGATCGCCGCGGCCGCGAGCAGGAGCACATTGTTGCCCACGAAGGCCGCCTCGCGGGACAGCGTCGAGTCGATGGCGGCAGGCGTGCGCAGGGTCGGCATGCGCCAGACCACCAGCCCGAAACCGGTCAGGAGGACGAGGGCCAGGAAGACGAGGTACGCCGGCCCGACGCCCGACTGGGCGAAGGCGTGTATCGAGGACAGCACGTTGCCTCGCGTGAGGAACGTGCCGAACGTCATCAACGCGAACGCGGTGATCACCAGCACGACGTTCCAGAGGCGCGCCATGCCGCGTCGCTCCTGCAGCATGGCGGAGTGCAGGAAGGCCGTTGAGACCAGCCACGGCAACAGAGCGACGTTCTCCACCGGGTCCCAGGCCCAGTAACCACCCCACCCAAGGACCGAGTAGGACCACAGCGCGCCGAGGAGCAGCCCGATGGTGAGGAAGCACCACACGGTGAGGGTCCAACGCCGGGTGAGAGCGGCCCAGCGATCCGAGCCGTTGCCCACGATGAGGGCCGCGATCGCGAAGGCGAAGGGAACGGTGAAACCGATAAACCCCAGGTAGAGGAAGGGAGGATGGACCGCCATGAGGGGATGGTTCTGGAGCAGGGGTGCCGGGCCACGGCCGTCGACGACGGCTGTGGCCACGGTGGCGAATGGCCGGGAGGGCCCGTTGACGAGGACGAGGTAGAACAGCTGCACCGCGTAGAGGACGCTCAGTGCGTAGGGGAACGTGATCGGGTGCTCCCGGCGGAAGCGCAGGGCGACGGCGGCGATGAAGCCGGCCAGGATGAGGTTCCAGAGGAGCAGTGAGCCGTCGTCGGCTGCCCAGAGCGACAGGACCTTGAAGAAGGTGGGCGTCGTGCGTGAGGAGTTCTCAGCGACGTAACGAAGGCCGAAGTCGTTCTGCACCAGGGCGACCAGCATGGCGCCGTTGACCGTCGCGATCGCGGCGATGAGCGGCAGCGCCGTGTGCCGTGCGCTTTCCACGACGGCCGTCCGGCGGGTGCGGCCCCCGACCGCCGACGCGATCATGCCGTAGGCCGCCAGGACCAGCGCGATGATCAGGCCGAGCTCACCGAGGCGGGCCATGGTCAGCCTGCCGCGTTGAGGTCGGCGCTGCCAGGCGGCTGTTGGCCCGGTGCTGGCGGCTGGTACTCACCGTTGTGCTTGACCAGCAGCGTGTCGGAGTGGAAGGCGTGGTCGGCGCCCAGCTCCCCCTCGAGCACGACTCCCTGACCGGCGCGGAAGAGCTGAGGAACCGGCCCGGTGCTGATCACGCTGATCGACTCGGTGCCGTCGGTGACGGTGAAGGTCAAGGTGCCCCCAACACGCTCGACGCTGCCCGGGACGACGTACCCGCCCAACCGGACGCGCTGGCCGAGGTCGGCCTGATGGTGCGTGACGACATCGGACGGCTCCAGGTAGTAGACGAGGCTGCCGGTGAGACCCCGCACGCTGACCCAGGCGAGAGCCGCGACGATGACGGCGAGGCAGCCGAGGAGCCGGAGCCTCGCCCCGCGCCGGGCCTGGCGCGGGTCAGCGAGCGGGACCGTACTCATCTGCGTGGCTCCGAGCGCGGCCGGCCGGTGAGGGCCGAGACGAGGCGGTGCGCGCGGTTCACTCGGACCGCCAGCCTCCACCGGTAGCTGAGCAACGTGACTCCGGTGAGCACGTATCCAGCGGCGACGAAACCCCAGTCATGCATGGTGCGACCTCCTCGCGGCGAGGACCGCGGCCCCTCGCGAAGGGGCCTGCGCCCGCCGCGTCGGCGTGGACAGGATCGTGGTGGCGGCGCGGTCCTCCACCCGGCCGACGCGCAGCCGAACGACCATGAGGTACGTGTAGGCGAGCGTGAAGGCCAGCACGGCGAGCAGCAGCGTGCCCAGCATGCTGCCCGCGATGGTGGGCGCCCCCGGGCGAAGGACGGTCGCCTCCTGGTGGAGCGACCGCCACCAGACGACCGACATGTGCACGATGGGCACGTCGACGAAGCCGACGATCCCGACGACAGCTGACCACCTCGCCCGACGAGTGGGGCTGTCGGCGACCCGCCGAAGGGCGAGGTAGCCCACGTAGATCAGCAGGAGCACGGCAGTGGTCGTCAGGCGGGGGTCCCAGGTCCACCACGCGCCCCATACGGGTTGCCCCCACAGCGAGCCGAGCACGAGGGTGAGCGCACAGAACTGCACACCGATCTCGGCCGAGGCGACTCCGATCCGGTCCCACTGCGTGCGCCCGGTCCGCAGGTAGGCGATGCTGGCGAGGAAAACCACGCCGAAGGACATGAACGCGAGCCACGCGGCAGGTACGTGCACGTACATCAGGCGCTGCACGTCACCTTGGGTCGCGTCCGGGGGGACGACGAGCAGTGCCAGGACGGCGGTCCCCGCCAGTGAGCTGAGCGTCGCCCACCCGAGGACTCGTTGCGCGCCACGGCTTCCGAGTCTGGTCAACAAGCTGTTGAAGAGCTTCATTGGATCGTTCCCATCCGTGAGAGGCCGGGTTACAGGGAGAGGAGGTACTGCACGAGATCGCTCTGCTGGCTCGCGGTCAGCCCGAGGTTGAACGTGCTGTTGTAGTGCTGCACCACCGACAGCAGGGTGGGGAAACGTCCGTCGTGGTAGAAACCTCCGGTCTGGTGGCTCCAGAGCCCGGCGAGCGGTGTGGTGCGGTACATGTGCGTCGGCGACCGGTCGGCCTCGAAGTTGTCGATTCCGATGTCGCTTCCGGGGTGCAGGTTCTGGCCCGGCTCGGTGAACAGCGGCGGGACGTGGCACGTCGAGCACTGGGCCTGGCCCGTGAAGAGCTTCTTGCCGCGAGTGGCAGCAGACTGGTTGAAGCTGCCCTTCGGCGGCTTCGGCGCGGCGAGCGAGAGCTGGTAGGCCTGCAGGCCGGGCAGCTTCGAGGTCACCAGATCGACGGGCGAGGTGATGTGACCGAACTTGTTCTCAGCGGCGATGGGGAACTGCGCCGCATCGTCCAGCCGTGGGTCGAAGAAGGTGCCCTTGCCGTGCATTTCGAGGACCGCCACGAATGCGTTCCAGTACGGGATGGAGCCCCAGCCGGTGTAGGTGTGCAGGTTGACCCCCGCGAGCCCGAAGGCCGCTGGCAGCAGCGTCGCGGCCGAGGTGCCGTTGGGCTGGAATGCCTTGCCGTCAAGGAACAGCTCAGCGTCGAACTTGCCCGGACCCCAGGAGTCGAGCACCTGGTGGACGGTAGCGACGTCGGTGTGCAGCAGCGTGGCGACGGGCTCGAGGTTCGGCGAGAGGCCGATGATGGCGCCGACGTTGAGATCGCGGTTCGGCCAGCCGTCCCTGCGGTTGCCGATCCCGGGCGCCAGCGAGTCGTCGACCGTGGAATGACACAGCGCGCACTCGATCCCGACCGAGCTGAGGTTGCCGGCCGAGTCGAAGAACCCCTTGACACCGACGACAGAGTTGAGCTTGAGCAGGGCCACGGTGGTTGCCGGGTCGTCGAGGTTGACCTGCCCTTGGGCGATGGCGGTGCGCAGGCTCGACGGCAGCGCTGTCACATCAACTTTGAGCCCGACCCCCAGCGCGGTCCTGGGGCTGACACCTGGACCGACCCCGCCATTGGCGGCACCAGCAATGGCCTTGTGCAGCCCCAGGGTGTCGCCCCAGAACGCCTCGTCACCGAAGGTGTCGAACCGGAAGGTCTGCTGTCCGGCCTGCACGAGGTCCGACGACGCTGTGGGGTCGGAGGCCGCGGAGATGGCGCCGGCACTGGCTGTCGCGCCGGATGGCCCTGCGGCCAACCCGGTGGCGACAAGGGCCCCGGCGGCCAGCGCCGCGAGGCCGATCATCGCCCGTTTCACCCGCCTCTGCGGACGGGGGTGGACCGGCTCGCTGACGATCGACGACGTCGAGCCGGGGTTGTCGTGTGTGCTCATGCCATCACCTCTGTATCTCTATTGATAAGATTTATTAGTTTTAGAAGATGATGCGTGGACCGCACCGGTTCGCCATCCGCCCTGCGGCTAGTCCTCGAGGAGGTGGCCGAAGACGAGGAAGCCCGAGGCCAGGAAGATCGCGTCGAAGGCGACGAGAAGGGCGAGCCAACCGCTGACCTCCCGGCCGCCACCTCCCGTGAGTAGGTCAGTGGACCTGATGGCCGCAATCACGACCGGGCTCAGCAGCGGCAGGACGAGGACCGGCACAGCGGCCCGGCGCGTTCGACCGAGCACGGCGAGCAGCCCCAGCAGACTGCCCACGGCGGTCAGGCCGACCACCCCGAGAACGAAGGTGAGCAGCAACAGCGCTGGACGGTCACCGAAGGGCAGCCCGAACAGCACGACGACCATGATCGCGGTCGTGCAAAGCAGGAGCATGAGCTGGACGGCGGCTGCAGCCGCCTTGCCCAGGTAGATCGCACCCTTGTCCACCGGCGCCAGGAGCAGGGCCTCAAGCGCATCACCGTCGGACTCGGAGAGGTATGACCGGTGGAAGAGCTCTACTGCGGCGAACAATGCCGCAAGCCACAACAGTCCCGGTGCGGTCTGGAGCAGGAGGGTGCGTCCCGGACCGAGGGCGAACCCGAAGGCGATCAGCATGGTGGCCGCGAAGGGCACGACGGTTCCCATCGTGGACCTGCTGCGCAGCTCGACGCGAAGGTCTTTCACAGCGATGGTCCAGGCCACTCGTGCGATGGTCATGACAGGCCCCCGGTCGTGTCGACGAGCCGGCCGTTCTCAAGGTGGACCATGGACGAGACGAGCTCGGACGGGGGCGGTTCGTGGCTTGCCAGCAGGACGGTCGTCCCGTGGTGGCGCGCGCCAGCCAGGAGATCATCGACGATGTGGCGCGCGTCCGTGTCCAGGCCCGCGTAGGGCTCGTCGAGCAGGACCACCGCCGGGGCCCGCAGGAGGCAACGGGCGAGGGCCAGCCGCTGGCGCATTCCCTGCGAGAAGCTGGCGACTCGCACACCGCCGGCCTCGCTCAGGCCGACCCGGTCCAGGCATTCACCGACTCGTGCGGTTGACAAGCCGTAGAGTCCGCAAGCGAACCGGAGATTCTCGGTGGCCGTGAGGTCCGCGTAAAGCCGGGTCTGGTGGCCAAGCAGGTCAGTGTGGGCCCTGATCCGAGCACGATCCCGCTGGAGGTCCAGTCCGAGGACGGAGCCGGCCCCGAATGTGGGCGACAGTGCAGTGGCGATCACGCGCAGAAGAGTGGACTTGCCGGACCCGTTGTGGCCATACAGCAGGACGATCTCGCCAACCGGGATGGAGAGCGAGATCCCGGTGATGGCCGGGATGCCGTCGAACACCCGGGTCACACGATGCAGGTCGACGGCAAGGCCGGATGCTGGGACTGCTTTGGAGGGGGCGAATGCCGAGGATGTCGCGGTCATGCTGTCCTCGCTCTAAAGCGAACATGATTTGGTTATAGAGCAGACTACGAAGCAAGAACCTTGCCGTCAATGGGTTTCCCGGATGGGATCGGCGCGTCGCCAGTGTTCCGTGGTGCGGAGCCGCTACCCCGCGCCCTGTAGACGCAGGGTCAACGACGGGAGTTGGCCAGAGACCAGCAGTGCCCCATAGATGGCCAGCACGAGGGCGGCACTCCTCGTGAGCAGCCGGGTGTGCCGTGCAGCCCACATGCGGACACGGAGGAGGCGCTCGAAGGCGAGCGCTGCGGCCAGAAACGGCACGCCGAGGCCTGCAGCGTAGGCCGTGAGGAGGACGACACCGGCCGCGCCGGCCCCTTCTTGGGCAGCAACGGCCAGGACGGAGCCGAGGACGGGTCCGATGCAGGGGGACCAGCCGAAAGCGAATGCCGCCCCGGCCACGGGAGCGCCCCAGGCGCCAAGGCGGTGGATGTCCGGATGGAACCGCACCTCGCGCCACGGCCGCCATGGCAGCCATGGCACCGAGAGGGTGCCGGCCGCCAGGACGAGGGCAAGCACGGCCACCAGGGCGCCACTGACCCGGGCCAGCTCGATCTGGCGGGTGAGGAGGACCGAACCGAGGGCGGTGGCCGAGAGCCCGAGTACGACGAAGACGCTGGAGAAGCCAGCGACGAAGAGCGCTGCGCCGCGAGCCGCACGCAGTCGGGCCCGGGCGCCTTCCCCCAAGTCGGCGGGCGTCAGCCCGGTCGAGACCGACAGAAGGGCCGGCACCAGAGGTAGCACGCAGGGCGAGACGAATGACGCGACGCCGCCACCGAAGGCGATCAGAGCCTCCACCGCTACCATCGCACCTCCTTCTATGAGCAATAAGTATTGCCGATAGAAAGCGGGGATGGGAAGGCCCTGATGGCGCCACCACCGGGACGTCGAGAATCGGGCTCACTGCAGAGGGAACGGCGGCTGGGCCCACCAAGGGTCCGGTTCTACGCTCACTTGTTCAACCCACTTGACCCACCAGAAGCCCCGGCGTCCGGGGACTACCAGCCTGAGCGGCCCACCGTGGCCCCGTGAGAGCGGAACGCCGCCGACGTGCGTCGCGAGCAGCATCGTCGCTGCATCGTCGCATGGGAAACTCCTGCTGTACCCGGTGACCGAGCGCACCAGGATCGATCCGTGGTCCGGCATCCCGAGCACGGTGTCCAACCGGATACCGCGCCACGACTGCACGGCCCACCAACCGCCCGTGCAGTCCAAGAGCGCGGCGCGGGTCGTGTCGCTCATCACGAGCAGTTGGTCGTAGGAAAGCCGCTTCGCCGGCTCACCAGTCCGCCTGACGAGCAGCTGGTAGCTGCTGGGGTTGATCGAGGGAACATCGTCCGTGAACCACTGCGTGACCGGCATGACTGCGGGTTCCCCGGACCCCTCTTCATAGGAACCGGTCGCGCGGCGGCGGGCACCTGGCAGCTGTGCGACCGACGTGGCGGACTCCATCACGACGTACGCCAGGGCCGCGGCACCGCTCACGGCGATCGTTCGCAAGGCGGTCCGCCGAGTCAGGTCTCCGGCACGAGGGCGC
>DATCWZ010000779.1:0-2090 GCA_036566065.1 Streptomyces sp.
TGGCCTCGAAGGTGCGCGAGGGCAAGGAGAAGGCGGGCGCCAAGTTCGCCGACTACTTCAGCTTCTCGGAGCCGTTCACCGCGCTTCCCTCGCACCGGATCCTCGCGATGCTCAGGGGCGAGAAGGAGGATGTGCTCGACCTGGTCCTGGAGTCCGAGGAGGCTCCGGAGCAGCCGGGCCCTTCGTCGTACGAGAATATGATCGCCCGCCGGTTCGGCGTCGCCGACCGGGGCAGGCCCGGTGACAAGTGGCTGGGCGACACGGTGCGCTGGGCGTGGCGGACGCGCAGGCGGCGCTGGACGGGGCGCGCGCCATCCTGGCCGAGCGCTTCTCGGAGGACGCCGATCTGACCGGTGCGCTGCGTGAGCGCATGTGGTCGCGGGGGCGGCTGGCCTCGAAGGTGCGCGAGGGCAAGGAGGAGGCGGGCGCCAAGTTCGCAGACTACTTCAGCTTCTCCGAGCCGTTCACCGCGCTTCCCTCGCACCGGATCCTCGCGATGCTCAGGGGCGAGAAGGAGGATGTACTCGACCTGGTCCTGGAGCCCGAGGAGCCGACGGAGCAGCAGGGCCCTTCGTCGTACGAGAATCTGATCGCCCGCCGGTTCGGCGTCGCCGACCGGGGCAGGCCCGGTGACAGGTGGCTGTGCGACACGGTGCGCTGGGCGTGGCGGACCCGGATCCTGGTCCACCTCGGCATCGATCTGCGGCTGCGGCTGCGTACGGCCGCCGAGGACGAGGCGGTCCGCGTGTTCGCGTCGAACCTGCGGGATCTGCTGCTCGCCGCGCCCGCGGGAACCCGGGCGACGCTGGGACTCGACCCCGGTTTCCGTACGGGTGTGAAGGTCGCCGTCGTGGACGCGACCGGCAAGGTCGTGGCGACCGATGTGATTTATCCGCATGTCCCGGCGAACAAGTGGGAGCAGTCGCTGGCCACGCTGGAGCGGCTGGCCGAGCGGCACCATGTCGATCTGATCGCGATCGGCAACGGCACCGCGTCCCGGGAGACCGACAAGCTCGCCGGGGAACTGTGCGCGAGGCGCCCCGAGCTGAAGCTCACGAAGGTGATGGTGTCCGAGGCGGGCGCCTCGGTGTACTCGGCGTCGGCCTTCGCCTCGCAGGAACTCCCCGACATGGACGTCTCGTTGCGCGGGGCCGTCTCGATCGCGCGGCGGCTGCAGGATCCGCTGGCCGAGCTGGTCAAGATCGACCCGCGGTCGATCGGCGTCGGCCAGTACCAGCACGACCTGCCGGAGGTGAAGCTGTCGCGTTCGCTGGACGCGGTGGTGGAGGACTGTGTGAACGGTGTGGGTGTAGACGTCAACACGGCGTCCGCGCCGCTGCTTTCGCGGGTTTCGGGCATCGGTTCCGGGCTCGCGGAGAACATCGTCGCGCACCGGGACGCCCACGGCCCGTTCCGCTCCCGGCGGGCGCTGAAGGATGTGGCGAGGCTCGGCCCGAAGGCTTACGAGCAGTGCGCGGGCTTCCTGCGCATCCGGGGCGGCGACGACCCGCTTGACGCGTCGAGCGTGCACCCGGAGGCGTACCCGGTGGTGCGGACGATGGTCAAGCGGACGGGCGGCGATGTCGCGTCGCTGATCGGCAACACGCAGGTGCTGCGCTCGCTGCGGGCCGAGGACTTCGTGAACGAGAAGTTCGGCCTGCCCACGGTGACGGACATCCTGAGGGAGCTGGAGAAGCCGGGCCGCGACCCGCGTCCCGCGTTCCGGACGGCCACCTTCAAGGAGGGCGTCGAGAAGCTCGGTGACCTGGTGTCCGGGATGGTGCTGGAGGGCGTCGTCACGAATGTCGCAGCGTTCGGGGCGTTCGTGGACATCGGCGTCCACCAGGACGGTCTGGTGCATGTGTCGGCCATGTCGAAGACGTTCGTGAAGGACCCGCGGGATGTCGTCAAGCCGGGGGACATCGTGAAGGTCAAGGTCATGGATGTCGACATTCCGCGCAAGCGGGTCTCGCTGTCGCTGCGGCTGGACGACGACGCGGCGGCCGGTGGCGGCGGCCGGAGTGACGGGCCGCCGCGCCAGCGCCAGGGGCAGGGTTCCCAGGGCGGGCAGGGCCGCCGTGAGCGGCGCG
>DATCWZ010000457.1:0-2245 GCA_036566065.1 Streptomyces sp.
CATCCAGCTGCACCCGCTGGCCTGTGCCGCGTTCAACGCCGACTTCGACGGCGACCAGATGGCAGTCCACCTGCCGCTGTCGGTCGAGGCCCAGGCCGAGGCGCGCATCCTGATGCTCGCGTCGAACAACATCCTGAAGCCCTCCGACGGCCGCCCGGTCACCCTGCCGACGCAGGACATGATCATCGGCCTGCACCACATCACGACGCTGAAGAAGGATGTCGTCGGCGAAGGCCGCGCGTTCGGCTCCATCGCCGAGGCGATCATGGCGTTCGACCAGAAGTCGCTGGACCTCAACGCCAAGGTGCGCATCCGCCTGTCGGGCATAGCGTTTGCCGAGGGGGAGGAGCCGGAAGGCTTCGACCCGGAGAAGCCGTACCTGCTGGAGACCACACTGGGCCGCGCCCTGTTCAACGAGACCCTGCCGGCGGACTACCCGTACGTCGAGGCCGTCGCGGACAAGGGCAAGCTGTCCGCGATCGTCAACGACCTGGCCGAGCGGTACCCGAAGGTGGAAGTGGCGGCAACGCTCGACCGCGTGAAGGATGCCGGATTCCACTGGGCGACCCGCTCCGGCGTCACCATTGCTCTCTCCGACGTGCTGACCCCGCCGAACAAGCGGACCATCATCGAGGGCTACGAGAAGCAGGCCGACAAGGTGCAGACCCAGTTCGAGAAGGGCCTCACCACCGACGCCGAGCGTCGCCAGGAGCTCATCGAGATCTGGAACAAGGCCACCGCCGAGGTTGCTCGGGCGATGGAAGACAACATGCCGGTGAACAACAACATCAACCGCATGGTCACCTCCGGTGCCCGCGGTAACTGGATGCAGGTTCGTCAGATCGCCGGTATGCGAGGCCTGGTGTCGAACCCGAAGGGTGAGATCATCCCGCGCCCGATCATCTCGAGCTACCGCGAGGGCCTGTCCGTGGCCGAGTACTTCATCGCCACCCACGGCGCCCGGAAGGGGCTGGCCGACACCGCGCTGCGCACGGCGGACTCCGGATACCTGACCCGTCGTCTCGTGGACGTGTCGCAGGATGTCATCATCCGCGAGCACGACTGCGGCACCTCCCGGGGCCTGGACCTGCCGGTCGCCGCGCCGAACGCCCTTGGCGTGCTGACGCGGGACGCGAACATCGAGAACTCGCTGTACGCGCGCAGCCTCGCCGAGGACGCCCTGGACGCGGACGGCAAGATCGTCGCCCGCGCCGGTGACGACATCGGTGACGTGATGATCGACAAGCTGATCAAGTCCGGCGTCACCCACGCCAAGGTGCGCTCCGTGCTCACCTGCGAGTCGGCGGTCGGCGTCTGCGCCACCTGCTACGGCCGCTCTCTTGCGACCGGCAAGCTCGTGGACATCGGCGAGGCGGTCGGCATCATCGCCGCCCAGTCGATCGGCGAGCCCGGCACCCAGCTGACCATGCGCACCTTCCACACCGGTGGTGTGGCATCCGCGGATGACATCACGCAGGGTCTGCCCCGCGTCACCGAGCTGTTCGAGGCGCGTACCCCCAAGGGTGCCTCCCCGATCGCCGAGGCCGCAGGCCGGATCACGGTCGAGGACACCGACCGGGCCCGCAAGCTCATCCTCACGCCGGACAACGGCGACGAGCCGATCGCCTACCCGGTGCTGCGGCGCGCGACCCTCCTCATCGAGGATGGCGAGCACGTCGAGCTCGGCCAGCAGCTGCACGTCGGCGCTGTCGACCCGAAGGAAGTCCTGAGGGTACGCGGCGTTCGGGCGGTGCAGGAGCACCTCGTCGGCGGCGTGCAGGGCGTGTACCGCTCGCAGGGTGTGCCGATTCACGACAAGCACATCGAGGTCATCGTTCGCCAGATGCTGCGCAAGGTCACCGTGGTGGACCACGGCGACACCGTGCTGCTGCCCGGTGAGCTGGTTGACCGGCTCAAGTACAACGAGCTCAACCGCGCCGCCCTCACCGAGGGCAAGCGCACCGCCTCGGCCCGTCAGGAGGTCTTGGGCATCACCAAGGCGTCCCTGGCCACCGAGTCGTGGTTGTCGGCCGCGTCGTTCCAGGAGACCACCCGGGTGCTCACCCAGGCGGCCATGGAGGGCAAGTCCGACCCGCTGGTTGGCCTCAAGGAGAACGTGATCATCGGAAAGCTGATCCCCGCCGGGACCGGCCTGCCGAAGTACCGCAACGTGGGAGTGGAAGCCACCGAGGAGGCGAAGTCGGAGCGTTACCCGAACCGCATCTTCACCGAGGACGCGGCGTTC
>DATCWZ010000447.1:0-3253 GCA_036566065.1 Streptomyces sp.
CCGCCGTTGGCCCGGCCCGAGTTGGCCGTGCCGGTCAGGCTGACCTGGCCGCCGCCCTCCTTCGTCGACTCGCCGTACAGCGCGACGACCGTGGTGAGTTCCGGGGTGTAGCCGGCGAACAGGGCCGACTTGTTGTTCTCCGACGTACCCGTCTTGCCCGCCGCGTCGTACGCCGGGGTGTTGGCCTCGTGGCCGGAGCCGAAGTCCACGACGCCGGTCAGCGCCGAGGTCACCGTGTCGGCCGCCTTGCGGCTGATGACCTGGTCCCCGATGCCGTCGACCGGCTTGACGGTACGGTCCCGGTGCTCGGCGGATTTGATGATGTGTGGGGTGACCTTCTTGCCGTGGTTGTCCAGCGTCGCGTACACCCCCGCCATGTCCCAGGTCGAGGCGTTCATCGTGCCGAGGGTGATCGCGGGCCGCTCGGGGAAGTTCTTGTCCGGTACGCCGAGGTCGAGCGCGGTCCGCTTCACGGTGGCCGGGCCCACGTCGACGACCATCTGCGCGAAGACGGAGTTGATCGACTTGTTCATCGCCTCCTGGACGGTGGGGTCCTTGTAGCTGACGTTGTCCTCGTTCTCCGGGGCGAACGGCGTGTCGCTGCCCACCACGGGCCGCCTGCTGGTGCCGTCGTAGACCGTGTCGAGGCCGATCACGTCGCCGTCCTGGGTCTTCGACCCGTTCTCCAGCGCTGAGGCGAGCACGAGCGGCTTGAAGGTGGACGCGGGCTGGTAGTCCTGGCGGGTGGCGTTGGAGAGCCAGTGCTCGGTGGCGCCGACACCGCCGTACAGCGCGACCACATTGCCCGTCTTCGGGTCCACGGATGTGGCGCCGGCCTGGACGGTGGCGTCCACCTTGTTCTTCTTGCGGTCGAGCTTGGACTCCAACTGGCGGCGGACGGCCTTCTCCAGTTGCTTCTGCTTCTTCTTGTCGATGTTGAGGGTGATGGTCCAGCCGCCGGCGTCGCGCTCGGCGGCGGTGACGCCCTGCTTCTCCAGCTCGTCGTTGGCCGCCTTGACGAGGTAGCCGGCCTGGCCCTCCATGCCGGGCGCCGCCTTGGGCGCCTTGGGGACGGGGAACTTCAGCGTGTCCCGCTTCGCCTGGCTGAGCCAGCCCTCTTCGACCATGTTGTTGAGCGTGTAGGCCCAGCGGTCGGTGACGAGCTTCTTGCCGGTCGGCGTGGCGACCGCCCAGTCGTACTGGCTGGGGGCCTGGAGCAGCGCGGCGAGATAGGCGCCCTGGGACACATTGAGGTCCTTGGCGTCCACCCCGTAGTAGGCCTGCGCCGCCGCCTGGATGCCGCTGGCGCCGCGCCCGTAGTACACGGTGTTGAGGTAGCCGGCGAGTATCTCGCTCTTCTTCATGCGCTGGTCGACCTTGAGCGAGATCACCAGCTCCTTGAGCTTGCGGGTGACCGTCTGGTCCTGCGTGAGGTAGTAGTTCTTCACATACTGCTGGGTGATCGTGGAGCCGCCCTGCTTGCCCTTGCCGGAGATTGTGTTGATCAGGCCGCGGGCGGTGCCCTTGAGGTCGACGCCCTGGTCGCGGTAGAAGGACTTGTTCTCGGCGGCCACGAAGGCGTGCTGGACCTCCTTGGGCACCTTGGCGAGATCCACGATCTCCCGGTTCACGCCGGTGCCGGTACGGGCCAGCAGGGTGCCGTCGCTGTACTTGTAGACGTTGCTCTGCTTCTGGGCCTGGGCGTTGGCCGCGGGCACGTCGACGTACAGATAGAGCGCCGCGAAGGCGCCCATCCCCAGCAGGCAGACCCCGAGGAACAAGCCCACCATTTTCCGCCAGGTGAAGAACCGGCGTATGCCGCCGCTCTTCGCGGCCCGGCGCGCTCCCCGCCGCTGGGCTCGTCGCGCATCGGCTCGACCCATTCCGTGGTGCTCCTCTTCCTCTACCGACCGACTCCGCTCAGACCAGCCAGCTAACACCGTCAGCCTGGACAAAAAGCAAGTGATCCGGTCTTTTCCGGACGTGAGAATCAGCACCCATCCCCTCAGGAACCGACTCACGAGGGGTGCGCATGGTTGCGAAGACCGATAATGTGTAATCACATTGCTAGCACGGCTCCATGCCGTACGAATCGGGGTTCCCATGTCCGTACCGCACGACCCTTCCGGCTCACCCGCCCCTGCCGCCGACCTGACCCCGGACGCACCGGAGATGCCCGCGCCGCAGGTCAGGGAGACCGTCGCGCATTCCATACCGGGCGGTCTGGGCCTGCTGCTCACGGTGCTCGGGGTGTTCCTGGGCGTGGGCCTGGCCATCGCCGGCGGCGTCCTCGGCTCGAACGGTCACACCGGAGCCGGTGTGCCGCTGGTCATCCTCGGGGTGCTGCTCGTCATCGCGTCGTTCTTCTGCATGAGCGGTGTGAAAATGGTCGCGCCGGGCGAGGCCCGGGTGATCCAGCTCTTCGGGCGGTACGTCGGCACGATCCGCTCCGACGGACTGCGCTGGGTCAACCCGCTGACCTCCAGCCGCAAGATCTCCACCCGGGTGCGCAACCATGAGACGGCCGTCCTGAAGGTCAACGACGCGTACGGCAACCCGATCGAGCTGGCCGCGATCGTCGTATGGAAGGTGGAGGACACCGCGCAGGCGCTGTTCGAGGTCGATGACTTCCTGGAGTTCGTCGCCACCCAGACCGAGGCGGCCGTCCGGCACATCGCGATCGAGTATCCGTACGACGCCCATGACGAGGGCGCGCTCTCCCTGCGCGGCAACGCGGAGGAGATCACGGAGAAGCTGGCCGTGGAGCTCACCGCCCGGGTGGAGGCGGCCGGTGTGCTGATCATCGAGTCGCGGTTCAGCCATCTCGCGTACGCCCCCGAGATCGCCTCCGCGATGCTGCAGCGCCAGCAGGCGGGTGCCGTCGTCGCGGCCCGTCAGCAGATCGTGGAGGGCGCGGTGGGGATGGTCGAGATGGCGCTCACCAGGATCGCCGAGCAGGACATCGTCGAGCTGGACCCGGAGCGCAAGGCGGCCATGGTCAGCAACCTGATGGTGGTGCTGTGCGGTGACCGTTCGGTGCAGCCGGTCCTCAATACGGGCACGCTCTACCAGTGACCGAATCGCCCGCCCCGCGCAGGCCGTCGCAGCGCAAGCAGATGCTGCTGCGGCTCGACCCGGCGGTGCACGACGCGCTGGCGCGCTGGGCCTCTGACGAACTGCGCAGCGCCAACGCGCAGATCGAGTTCCTGCTGCGGCGCGCGCTGGCGGAGGCGGGGCGCCTGCCGCGCGGGGC
>DATCWZ010000203.1:0-4553 GCA_036566065.1 Streptomyces sp.
CGAGGCGCCGGGCCCCGCCGCCGCGCCCGCCCCGTCGACCAGCCCGACGACGGCACCGCTCACCGTGGGGGACATCGACCGCTGGCAGCGAGGCATGACCGCCGAGCTTGAAGCGGTGCGCCAGGCCGCCGCGAAGCTCAAGAGCGCCAAGACCGGCGAGGACACGGTTTCGGCGATGATGGGGATGCAGGACATGTCGACTGCGGCCGCCGGCGCCAAGGCCTCGGGGGTGGACGAGGAGCGCTACAAGCTGATCCGGAGCGACCTGTCCGCCGCGGCGGGCTATCTGGCCCCCAGGTCGGCGGGCTCGACACGACCATGCTGTCGGCCCCGCAGCGGGAGGAGATGCGGCAAGGGAACGAAGCGCAACTCAAGCAGATGGAGGACAGGGTACCGCCGGCGGTGGTGGAGGCACTGCGTCCCCGAGCGGCGGAGCTGCGGAAGCAGGACCTCGAGCTCGTGGCGGCGCGGCTCAAGGGATCGGGGATGTAGTGGCCGAGACTCCGTCAAGCATCCTTCCGAACTCCGCCGTCTCACCCCGCTCCGTTGCCGTCCGGAACTCCGTTCTGGAGGGAGGCACCGGTGCAGTCGGGGAAAGCTGCCGGTTGGGCGATTCGGTTTACTAACGATGTGGCGGTCCTATTGAACTCAGAGGGACGGCCTATCTCTTATCCCGTCAAGAGTCGGGGATCCCGGCTACACCGGGGCAGGTCCTCCGTAGATCCAGCCAGTCAGCCCGCCGTAGACCAGGTGACCGAGTAGACTACCTGCGAGCAGTTGCCCGTCGCCGCGAGAGAAGAAACCGCCGCCAACCAGCGGCATGAACAGGACCTGTGCCGCCACGAACACGAGCCCACCGTAGATCAGTCCACGCCCGAGCGGGCCGCCGGGAAGCCGGCGGTCGAAGACTGCGGCGTAGAGCAACGCCAGCAGGATCCCCATGGCGAAGTGGATGATCCAGCCGAGAACCGGTCCGCTGGCCAGGTGGGCGGAAGCAAGGCCGAGCGAGGAGCTCAGGATCTGGCCGATGGCGATCTTCGGCAGCCCCACCGACGGCTCGACCAGCAGGAGCGTGGTCATGACCGCGGTAGCGACGAGGCCTGCGACGGCGGCACGTGGGGCGTTCATGATTCCCCTCTCAGCGCTTCAGGGCTTGGCGCGCTGGTGGCTTACCGCATAGATGTAGCTCGCTACCAGGAACACCTGCGACTCCGAGATGCCTCCGGGGTGCGGCACCATGAGGGTGCCCGGCAGGCCGTTGTCGATCCGATCCAGGATGGCGTCGAAGCTGCCGGTGATGTGGCGCCAGCTGGGGCCGGTCAAGGCCGGGGCCACCGGTCCGCCCTGGAGCTTGTCGCCGTGACAGCCTGAGCAAGTGCCCTTTCCGTGGAAGATCTTTCGCCCAGCCGCGAGCATCTCGGGGCTCAGCATGTTCGGATCCGGTTGCGGACCCCGGTCCGTGGTGTCGATCGTCTGGGCCGCCGCGCGGCGGCTGCACAGGATCAGCACGCCACACAGCACACCCCGCAGCAGCGCGCGGTTCATGGTCACACTCTTGGCGAGGACAAGTCAACGTTATCGCCCGGTAGGATGCCTGCCAGGGGCAAGAACGTCGCGGGGGAGGAGCGGGCGCAGCCCAAAAGAGTTTCAAGACGGTTTCATGATCGCTTCATGCCGGCGGGTGAGCAATTGGGCCCAGTCCCGCCCAGGAAGGCCGGTATGCGCGTCACCTCACTGCTGGTTCCCGCCCTACTCCTCGGTATCACTGCTCCGCTCGCCGCCACCGCTCCGCTCGCTGCCACGGATCCACTCGACGACCTTGCCCGCGCGTACGTTGCCGCGCACACCTCGGGCGGTCACTTCTCCGCGGCCCACGGGGTTCCCAGCTTTGCCCGCCAGACCGGGCTGGCGTGCAGCGCCTGTCACTATCAGTTCCTGACCCTGACCCCGTTCGGGCGCAAGTTCAAGCTGAACGGCTACACGCTCACCAACCTGGCGACACTGGTCGAGAAGGACTCCACCAACGGCGGCCGCCTGGACCTGTCGCCGCTCTCCCTGCTCTCGGCCATGGTCACGGCGTCCCTGACGCACACCAACGACGACGTCCCGGATACCCAGAACGATGCCGCTGCGCTCCCGCAGGAGCTGAGCGGGTTCCTGGCGGGCCGAGTCTCGTCCAACATCGGCCTCTTCTCTCAGTTCACCTACGCCGGCGCCGACGGGGCGTTCGGGATCGACAACGTGGACGTCCGCTTCGCCCGGCAGACGACGCTCGGGGCCAGCACGGAGATTACCTACGGCGTCACGCTGAACAACAGCCCGTCGGTGCAGGACCTCTGGAACACGACTCCCGTATGGGGCTTCCCATTCATCGGCTCGGAGGGTGCACCGAGTGGCGCCGCAGGCGCGATGATCGACGAGGGCCTCGCCCAGAACGTGCTCGGGCTGGGCAGCTATGCCCTGGTCGGCAATCTGGTATACGGCGAGTTCACGGTATACCGCTCGGCGTTCCAGGGCGCGGCGGCACCCTCGCCCGAGACGGGGGCAATCCACGGGGTGGCCCCGTATTGGCGCCTGGCGCTACAGAAGGAATGGGAGCATCGGTACCTGATGGTAGGAACCTTCGGCTTGCACACCAGCCTGTTCCCCGATGTGTTGAGCGGCCCCCGCGACAGTTACTCGGACGTGGGGGTGGATGCCCAGTTTGAATCGAAGGCCGGAAGCGGCAACGTGGTGGTGCGCGGAAGCTGGATTCACGAGAGCCAGACCCTGGACGCGACCGAGCCGGCAGGGGGAGCGGCCAACCTCGAGAACACGCTCAAGGAGCTGCGGGTGAACGCCAGTTATTACCCGCGGCAGTGGCTGGGGGTGACCGCTGGCTGGTTCGACACCCGGGGTACCACCGATCGAGGGCTCTACCCGGCTGAGGCGGTGGACGGCAGTGCCAGCGGCAGCCCGGAGACCAACGGCTTCCTGGGAGAGGTCGATCTCAATCCGTGGGAAAACACCCGGGTCGGCCTGCAGTATACCGCGTACGCCAACTTCAACGGCGCCAAGACGAACTATGACGGCGCGGGCCGGGACGCGTCGGGCAACAATACCCTCTTCGCGTTCGCCTGGCTGGCGTTCTAATGTCGCTGCGGGCCGCCCCGGTAAGGAGAAGTGGGTGTGGAGGTGGCGGTGAACCCAGGCGCCCCTTCGGCAGTCCTTCGTTGGTCGGCGGAATCTATTCCGTGAGACGGGCCCGTTGAGAAGCGCATCAAGCTCTCAGCAGTCCGTGTGACGACGCTCACCGGCACACCACCTGCGCTGGGCTAGGTTCGCTCCTCCCCAACGCCGATCCGGGATCAGGACGGGTCATGACGACATCGCCTCATTCACCAGTGAGCATGCAGATCACTCTGACTCCGTACGACCTGGCGGAGGCGCGCCTGCTGCTACCACATCAGATCCAAGTGTGGGGCAACCAGGTGGACGACATCCTCGTGCTGGTGGATCTGCCACCTTGGCGGCCCCGGGATTCGGTGACCGTGCAGGCACAGCAGGAGCTAGCGGGGTTCCTGGACCAGCAGCGGGCGCTGCACCCGCATCTGGAGTGGAAGCCCATGGACTATTCCCGCGAGGCGGTCGCACGGGTGCAGGAGACGTTCTACGGCGGGCACCGGGTCCCGATGCACGACTACCGGAACCGGCCGATCTATGGGTACCTCCATCTCCTGCTCGCCACCCACCACGATCTGGTCTTTCACATCGATGGCGACATGATGTTCGGCGGCGGAAGCCAGACCTGGATGGCGGAGGCGCTCGACCAGCTCAGCCGAAGACCCGAGCTTCTGGCCTGCAACCCGCTCCCGGGCCCACCGCGGGCGGACGGCAAGCTCCTGTCGCAGCGGGGCTCACCCACTCCCGAGCTCGGCGCCCCCTACGTGTAGCGGTTCCCGACCCTCAGCTATCGCGTGTTCCTGCTCGACCGCCGAGTCATGGCGGAGCGACTGGCGCCGCTGCGTACCGAATGGCCCTCCCCGCTCCGGTCCGTCACCAGTGTCCTCCGTACCCGCCGACGCCCCCATGCCTTGCTGGAGCAGGTGATCGCCCACGCGATGCGTCGGCAGGGCCAATGGCGTCTCGATTTCCTTGGGGTCGGGCCGGGGATGTGGTCGCTCCATCCCCGGATCCGCGGCCCGCGGTTCAAGCGAGCCCTGCCGGAGCTCCTTCACCTGGTGGAGGCGGAGGAGGTTCATCCCCGGCAGCGGGGTGAGTACGACCTGACCGAGGTGATGCTGCGGATGGCGGAATCTGGCGGCAGGGTGCCGGCGCGGCGCGCGGGCTAGAACGCCCAGGGGGCCCCCTCCGCTACTTCCTGGCCTCCCGAGCCGCCGACTCTGCCCGCTCCTGGGCGGCGCGATGCTCGGCGAGCAGGGTGTAGGCGAGGTAGTACTTGTAGATGTTGCTCACGTAGTCCACCGTCTCGCGGCCGATCTCCCGCGCCGCGATGACCTCCACGTTCTGGAACCAGCGGTCGGCATCGAGGCCGGCCTTCCGGGCCTCGCGCC